>JAJZTR010000051.1 GCA_021848775.1 Chloroflexota bacterium
TTCCCCTGCGCGAACTTGAATTTGGAGGCTTCACTTTCGATGTCGTTCTCGATCAGGGTGGTTACTTTCAACTAAAACGCCACCGCATGATGACGCAGACCCCTCAGCCTTTGTCTACTCACCTTGGATTTGCGATACCCCGAAAAATCGTCGCCGCGGGCTTGGAGCAGCACTTCCGAAATGCCATGCAGCAGGCTTCCGAAGCCTACGATCAATTGGCTTCATGGAATCCGGCCGTCGCCAGTTATGTGGTACCCAACGCTTACAATCGCCGGGTGCTGTGCCAGCTCAATTTGCGCTCTGCGCTGCATTTGCTATCGCTGCGAAGTGCTCCCAACGCGCATTTTTCTTTACGCCGGTTGACCCAGCGCATGGCCGAAGAGATGCGCTCGGCACTCCCCCTGCTGGGGGTGTACATCCAAACCGAGCCTGGAGAGACCTGGCGCCAGGTGGAAACAGAACATTTTGCCCAGGTTTAAGCGTGGGAGGGCGTTTTTTCCAACGACTCCAATATTTCGACAACTTCGCGTACCGTCTCGGATTGCAGGTCCTGAGCGTACCAGTTTTCCATCTCCTCCAATAAGCGCTCGTTGAATACTTTCAGCATCTCACGCTTTTGTTCCGAGGTTAAATCCGCGCGTCGGCGGGTATGCTCGACCTCTGGATGCGCTTCCTTCCAATCCGCCAGGCGCTGGTGCGCCGCCTGAGGTCGCTCCACCCAAACTGCCAGCGGTCTTAAGAAATCGTCCAGGATTTGCACCGTGGGCAGGCTATAAATATCATGCCCATTGAAGTAAGCACGCAATTCCGGCCAATCCTTGCGGTTAAAAAAGCGCACCTCAATATTAGGAGAATCTTCTGCCAGTTTAGCCAGGATCGGCAGGTTCATCAGGCAGTCGGAACACCATTCCTCGGTAAGGATCAACAGCCGCCTGCGAGCGGTTAAACCCGCCAGCCGCGCCTGTTCATCCCCCGTTAATTCAATCGATTGATGGCGGCGCTGCATCGCTTCCTTGTTGACCGTCATACCCGCGATCAATTCGGTTATGGATAATCCTTTTTCCCAATCTGTCTGATCAAATTGCAATTCTTCCACAAATCACCTCGAACGAATGATTATCGACCCTTCAATGGGTGATATACTGACTTTACTATTTTCACCCATATAATGGAGAAATGCCGTGGAAAAGTCCGAATTGCTGGAAGCCCTTGAAACCAGCCATGAAAAGATCCTGTCATTGATTGAAGATATCCCGGTCGACGATTTATCCAGGCCGGGCGCGATGGGAGACTGGTCGGTCAAGGACTTGATCTCGCACCTGTTGATCTGGGAGGCGGAAACGATCAAATTGCTGTACATGGCCAGGCTTAATCGAAAACCTGATACAGCCCACTTCAAAACGATCAGCGATGACGAGCAAAACTCCATCTGGTATGAGCAATTTAAAGATCGGCCTTACGAGCGCGTGTGGCAGGATTACGCCACCATTCGTGATCAGACCATTGAGCGCGTATCAGAATTTTCCGACGTAGACCTCAATAATCCCAATTTATTTCCCTGGCTGCAGGGAAGCTCCCTTTCGCAATTATTGGAAAGTTTCATCTTGCAGCATGAAACCGAACACACAACCGCACTAAACCGATGGCGCGAAACGAGAAGTTAGCTTTTTAGCTCCCGTATGCCTCATCGTAATCCGCCATTGCTGCTTGAATAACCTCCTCAGCACGCTCATGGCCGTATACCGAGTCAATATAAGTCAAGGATTCTTTTCCCGGCACAAGCTTATAGGTGCTGAAGTAATGGCGCAAACGTTCAACCAACACCGCCGGCACCTCTGAGACATCGTTTACGTTCTCCCAGAATTTATCATTCTCCACCACGGCGATGATCTTGTCGTCAGCCTCGCCGTTATCGATCATCAACAATCCGCCCACTACCCGGGCGGAGAGAATAATCTCGGATTTCGTGATCGGGCGTTCTGAGATGACACAAATATCCAGAGGATCGCCATCGCCTTCGGCAGCTTGTGGCGAGAGTTCGCCAATTCTCCTTCCACAATAGGTTCGGGGGATAAACCCGTAAAGTGTCGGGGGTACTGACGATGTGCGCTGCGGACGGTCAACTTTTAAATAGCCGGTCACCTTATCAACTTCATATTTGACCAGGTCGAAGGGTGTAATCTCGATGTATGCATGGACTGTTTTCGGCGGATTAGGACCGATTTCCAACCCGTGCCAGGGATGCGGACGCCAGCGGTAGAATGGATTTGGAAAAGACAAGGGATTCTCCTTTGTGCGTTCAACCGTATTAGATCAATTATACCAATCGATTGCCGGAATTCACCTGTCAGGTACCAGGTTTTGAGGTGAACAATGGCACTAATTATCAGCATTAGCCGCTAGTAGGTACTGTTTTGCTGAAACGGTTGACTTTTAATTTTGTGGCTGTATAATCACTCAAAGTGTATATTGAAAAACGATGAAGAGGACGAGTAGGCTGCGCCCAGACGGTACAGAGAACAGGGAAAAGTGAGAACCTGCCCGAACAGCACAGCCGAATGGACCTTGGAGTTGCAGGGTGAACACAGATGTAAGTAGCCCGCGCCGGAAATGCCGCCGTTATCCAGGCAAAGGATATCGCAGCTGGTTGGCTGCCGTATCTGAATAGAGTGAGGCTGGCCTGTCCTCCGTGTGCATCACACAGGGATTTTATTACCAGGTCAACCTAACAGGGGTGGCACCGCGGACCTTTGTTCGTCCCCACGAGCATCGGTCTGTTTTTATTTAAGGAGGATCATCTTGGAACCCAATCGACCACGTATATTGACCGGGCATCGCCCCACCGGACCGCGCCATTTGGGACATCTGGTTGGCACCCTGACCACATGGGAATCCTTGCAGGATTCCTACGAATGTTTTTTCCTGATCGCGGATATCCATGTGCTGACCACCGATTTCCAGCACCCACAGCGAATCGAAAGCAACACGCTGGAAGTCCTGCTCGATTGGTTGGCCAGCGGGATCGATCCGGAGCGGTCTACCCTGGTACTTCAATCAGCAGTTCCTGAACACACCCAGTTAGCCACCCTGCTGGGAATGCTGGTCAGTGAGGCACGCCTGCGCCGCAATCCTACGTACAAGGAGCAAGTCCATAATTTGAACTTGCAGCCATCGCTTGGTTTGCTGAGTTACCCCGTCCTGCAGGCTGCTGACATCCTGCTCTACAAGGGACAACGGGTCCCCGTCGGCGAAGATCAATTGCCCCATATCGAGTTGGCGCGTGAAGTCGCCCGTAGATTCAACCAAACCTATCGCCCAGTTTTTCCGGAACCAGAAGCGCTGCTCTCAACGACTCCAAGGCTGCCCGGCACCGATAACCGGACCATGCATAGTTCTTACGGCAACACCATCCTGCTGCGAGATACCCCGGAAGAAACAACCCGCAAAGTGATGGGGATGTATACCGACCCGAGCCGGATTCATCCGACAGATCCCGGTCATATTGCGGGCAACCCGCTTTTCATCTACCTGGACCTTTTTGATGATCATCCGGAGCGGGTGGAAGATTTTAAAACGCGTTACCAAGCCGGAAAGGTAGGTGATGTTGCTGTCAAGCAGCATCTGGCGTCTGTGATAAACCAAAGGTTGGCGCCAATTCGAGAAAAACGCAGCCAGCTGGCCGGGAAAAATGATGATTTAATGGAACTGCTCTTCCAGGGCAGTTCACGCGCCCGTAAAATCGCCAGGGAAACCCTGGTGGAAGCCATGGACTGTATGGGTCTGCGGCTTGGGGCCAGTCAACTCCCTCCAGCCAGGATTATTGATGAGCGATAATGATCGGGTGGTTTTCTCAGTGGAATCTTGAGTAAAAGGAAGCACCTCTCAGGGACACAACCCAAACTTATTATTCTTAATTCTTTGGTTACTGTGCTCACTGTCATAGAATTAAATCTGGCTTATACGCAATTAATTCAATGCCGCCTGGAAAAACCGGATGGCATGACATTTTTATTCCGAAAACAGAACCAAAACTTACCCCTGATCCGTCTCTTTCTTTTCCAACTCGTTCAGCATTTCCTCATCTTGTGTGAGATTGTGCCAGCGAACGATAAGGCTGGCCAGGTAGAAACCCATAATTCCAAAAATGACCACATAACCGGCCACAAAATACGATACGGTGTTGGCAGGACCTTCCATCGGTTATCTCTCCTATTTCTTTAATGCCCGGTTACGACTGCAGCTTGAGCTTCAACTGCTCGACTTTTTCAGCCAGCTTACCGAGACGCACGCGATGCCACAGCAGCGTTATGAAGATAACGGTAAACGTGAGCAGGCTGAACAAGAACGTCTGAGTCATCAACGGGGTCATATCAAAAGCACCCGTCGCGCCAGGGTCGTTGCTGCCAATCACTACCGGATGGATGGTGCGGAAAAGGCGGATGGAGAAAAAAGTCAAGGGGACACTTAAAAACCCAACGATGGCATAGACCGCGCCAAACCGCGCGCGCCGTTCCGGCTCTTCAATGCCGGATCGCAGCATCAAGTAGGCAAAATAGACCAGTTCCATGATGGTTGCTGTGGTTAATCGCGGATCCCAGGTCCACCAGGCATTCCAGATGGGACGCGCCCAAATGGCACCGGTGATGACGTTGATCATGGTGAAGGCAATTCCGATCTCCACCGCGGCGACTTCGATATGATCATAGCGGTTTTCTTTCTTAATCAGGTAAAGGACACCGCATACGGCAGCTACCAGGAAGCTGATCATGCCGACCCAGCCTGCGGAAACATGAAAATAAAACACTTTCTGCACCCATCCCATCACCCGTTCGAGAGGTGCATAGAATAAGACCGCTGCCGTAGCGACCACCAGCATGGTGATCGAAACGACGTCTAGAACAGTCAATAACTTTGGTTTACTATTCATTGATCTCCTCCAAAAAGTGGGTTGGTCATTCCTCGACCACACTGTCGAACACAAGGAATGCGACCGTTGTGAAAATCACATCATAAGAAATCAGCAAATTGATCCACGGCTGAATCTCGATCATCTCCAACGCCTGCAAGTATCCACCTGTAGCTTTTACCGCAGCCACCAAAACCGGAATCGCCACCGGGAAAAGCAAGATCGGCAGGAGTATGTCGCGGGTCCGCGCCTGGACCGCCATGCTCGAAAGCAGCGTCCCAACTGCAACATACCCTTCGGAACCAAGTAAAACGGTCAGCAGCAAACCCGGGATGAAAAGGTTGGTATTGTACAAAACCGAGTAAATCGGCAGGATGATGACCGCCATCAACAGGATAAAGACCCAATTTGCCAGCATTTTTCCGACATAGATCGCCGCACGATCGACCGGCGCCAGCAGCAGACCATCCAGGCAGCCGCGGTCCTTCTCGACCGCCATGGAACGGTTTAACCCCAATTGACCGGCAAAGGTGAATGTGACCCATAAGATTCCGGCTGTAACATTTGCTCGGACGGTTGATTCCAGTTCCAGGGCAAAATTAAAGATCAGGATGACCAGCAGCGCAAAAACCAGCATCGCCGAGATCAATTCGCGGCTGCGCCATTCCGCCCGCAAATCCTTCCACAGGACTGCACCGACAGCGCGGACGAAAGGAGTCAGCCCGCTCATAGCGCTGCCTCCCGTTGTTGCCGGGATGAATTAGATTGGGATTGTTCCAGGGTCTTCCGGTAAAATGCCAACAGGCCGTCACGCGGTATATCCGCGGCTGAAATACTGCTTTGGATCGTACCGCGGGTCAGCACGTCAAAACGTGAGGCAAGATCCTCAGCACGCGTCAGATCATGCGAGGTCATCACGACCGTCCGCCCGCGGACGGCAACCTGGCGCAATGCCTGGTCGAGCATATCACAGGCATCCTGATCCAAACCTGTGTGCGGTTCATCGAGTAGCAGCACTTCCGGGTCGTGGAGAATGGCGCGGCCGATTGCCAGCCGCTGCTGCATACCGCGAGAAAAGGTCCGCACCAGGTCTTTCCGGCGCAGGATCAGGCCGACCTGATCTAAAACCTCGTGGATGCGATTTTCCACGCCGTCTACAGCATACATTCTGCCGTAAAAACGCAGGTTTTCCTCGGCACTGAGGTCCCCATACAACAATGGCAGGTGACTGACCACGCCCAATCTGCGGCGGATAGCTGCCGCGTGGTGCGGCAGTCGATATCCTGCCACCATCACCTGACCCGTCGTTGGCCGGGAAAGCGAGGATAATATTCGCAGAAAAGTTGTTTTTCCAGCGCCATTAGGGCCGAGCAGCGCTACGAATTCACCTTGTTCGACCTTAAAATCCAATTGACGCAGGACGACCTTTGGCCCAAATCGTTTGACTAACCCTTTCACATCGATGATTACTGTCATGAAATTATTGTTTCATTAAGGATTGTAGTTTGGCTTTTAATTCCGTCCGGCGAGCCTGGTAGGCATCTTCCGGTAAGTCGCCGGCTTTATACCGGTCATCCAGAGTGATAATGGCATCCATCACTTCTTCGGATGTCTCTACCAGAAACTCCTCCTCGATGTCCTCATCCTCATCCGGTTTTTTCTGCCGCCACATCCAGATACCGGCACCAACCAGCACCAGACCGAGCGCGCCTCCACCGATGAGAAGACCGGTGGTATTGCCTGTTTCGAGGCTGGGTGTGTTGGAAACTTTGCCGGACAGAGTCATCTCCAGGGTTGAACCAGCTGTCAGGTTGGAAGCGGAATACATATCAAGGTTGATGCCCTGCACATCCCGCGATCCGGTGCTTTGCAGCTGGTCGCTGGTGACCTTCATGGTGCCTGACGGCAGCATAATCACCGCTGCATCCACTGGCATGGGGATGGGGATGGACGCTTTCATTTTTCGGTCATACGGCAAATCGTAGGCAAAGAGAATTTGCGAGCCTTCACCGGGTAAAATGCTGGCGGTATCGGCAAAACCCTTCTCAGTCTGGATATAGCGCTCTCCGAGAGTGCTGTCCTGGAACTGCAGGTTGGTTGCACCTTCTGGCAGCTCAAATTCAATCACGCCGCCGCCCGGCTGGACTTCGACAATGGCTTTGTTGCTGGTATTGTTCAAAATAAACAACTCGACCACCTGCACCACCTCGGCCCGGGTGAAATCAAAGAAGATGTGCATCCGGTCAGCCCGCAATGCCGATAAATCGCTGGTGGTTTCATAATAAGTTATCGGCAGCGCGATAACTTCTTCGGGGAGCTGATCAAGGCTGTGGTAAACATCGGAGCTAAAGGTCAAGCCTTGATAATCCACAGTAGCCATGTAAGCGCGTCCGGGCACAAATTCGACTTCTTCGAATTCGTAGCTGCCATCGGATTTAACCTCGGCTTGAGCTTCATAGGTCTGGGTCATACCGTCAAATCCGACCAACCTCACGGTCAAGTCCGCCGGGATCATAACCCCGGATGCAGCCTCCAATTCGCCGGTTATGGTGATGGTTGACGGCGCTTCGACCTCCTGGGTGACCACCGTTGTGGCTGCAGTGTCTGGCACATTCGGCGGGGGGAAGGATTCCGCTGTCCCGACGGGGATGGAGGTAACTTCGGGTTCGGCTTCCTTCACCTCTGTGGGTACCGGTGTGACAGGGGATTCCTCGCCAGTATTGACAAAACCCAGCGAACGAACATAAAAAGCTGCTGAGCTGATTTCATCAGCGGTCAACCTGTCAGCGTACCCGGGCATATCCCCTATCCCGTTAGCGGTGATTGCATTAAGTTCATCGAGCGAGAGTTGAGCCAGACGACCCGACTCTACCAGCCAATTGGGCGCGTCCGCGCCGCCCTCACCCTGTTCGCCATGACAGGAAAGACAGTCAGCGGCGTAAATTTCTTCACCCGCAGATTTCGCTTCATCGGGAATGGAAAGACTTAATGCGTACGCCACCACATCCCACCGCTGACGATCATCCAGGCTTTTGAAACCGGGCATATAGCGCTCGATATTACCGTTGGTGACCATCGTGTACCAATCCACCGGGCGAACCGAAGCCGCAACTTCTATGTCGCCCAGGGCTGGGACTGGCACCGGGAGATCGCTGCTCTGAGGGCCATCTCCCAACCCGAGCGAACCGTGGCAGGGAGCACATTTCTCATTAAAAATCACCTTGCCGTTTTGCGGATCGGGCGGAACAATGGGGAAGATCGATTCGGTGGCAACCGGAGTATCCTGTGCTGAATAAGATTCGGCGTTCGGCGGCGGTGTAATATCCGATGCCAGAGATACCGAGCACCCCGAGAGAATCAATAAAAACCAGCCGGAGAGAAGCAGGATTGTCTGTTTTTTAGCAAAGGTCATTTTGAACTCGTTCATCTAGGATTGCTGGAGTGTATTGCCGCAGCGAGCGCAAAACACATCCGAACTCAACACCGGATTACCGCACTTCGGGCAGAATCCGGCTGATTTATCCTGCCGGTCGCGGCGGCGGGCTGCAATAGCCATTTCGAGGTCATCATCACCGTTACTTGGGGAGCGGCGTACATCTGCCCGGCGCGCAGCAACAGCCGCTTCAAGCCGATCCTCAGCCGAATGTTCCCCGGCTTTTTCAGGCTCAAGTTGGTCTAGCTGGCGCAGCACTTCAGCCCCGGCGTTAACCAGTGCTGCTCGTTGATCTGGATAGTCTTCAGCGGGAATTTTTCCCAGGGCCTGGTCAAAATCCAGATCCTGCAGTGCTGTCAGTACCCGATCCCGTTCCGCAAGCAGCGATGAACGCGTATGATCTAAATTGTCTGAGGCTTTTTGATCGGCGACCAGTTTTTCACCCGCATTTTGCCAGGTGAATGGCAGGGTGATAAAGATCCCCACTCCCAAAGCCAGAGCCAGTATGAGCATTATCGAACCTAAATCCATCAGAAAAGCGCTCCTCAGAGAATTGGATTATTGCAGCAGCTGGTCAATCACCATCTGAATTTCACCGGTAGACAGGAAAGGACCTTTTTTGACAAAGGCCAACCTTCCATCGCGGTCAATTACATACGTTTCAGGCACACCCTGGATGCGGAACATCTGGCCAATTTTCGTTCCCAAATCCGGGCCATTGGCATAGGTCAGGCCAAATTTGTTGATGAAACCAAGAGCCTCAGGTTCTGTATCCACCCAATCTACACCCAGGAAAAGAACTTCTCCGCCTGGTTTGTAGTATTGGTAGGCTTCTTCCATTTCATAAGCTTCCTGTTCGCAGGGTTTACACCATGAAGCCCAAAAATTAACCAAAATGACTTTACCGGCATAATCTTTAGTATTAATAGTTTGCCCCTCAAATGTGGTCAAGGAAAAGTCTGGCACCTTTTGCCCGACTGTAATGGGACCAGATTGCGCCCTGCGCAGCCCCAGCCCAACCAGCACTAAAAAAGCCACCAGGCCGGTAAAGGCTACTACCACAACCCAGGACGGTAAACGGTGCGATTGCTCCTGAGTCTTAATGTCGTTATCAACGGTCATACCAATTTTCCTTTTAAAGCAATAAGAATGGCTTTATTCGCCATTTTTCTGGCGTTGTTCCAATTCAGTTTCCAGGCGCGAGATGTAAGGGTCGAATTCTTGCAGCGTGGATGGCGGCTGTGTTGAAGGTCGCGGAGTTTTCTTACGCGAGGATTTCAACACGCGGTAAACCAGGTAAGCGCCTACCAGGAAGAATAATGGCGGCAGCGTATAAACCATCAGGTTAAGCCCGCGGGTTGGTGGTTGATCCAATACTCGATCGCCATATTGGGCTGCAAAATACGCCCTGATCTGTTCCTTATCCCATCCAGCGGCTAATTTTTCACGGATCAGATCCCGCCATTGTGCGCAGGCCTGAGTCGGACACACATCCAGCGGGATATTTTCACATACCGGGCAATACAATTGCTTGGCAATTTCATTGACATCATCGTCTGAAGGCGTCGGACTCTGTGCGTAAACGCTTACACTGGTCAGGCCGATCAGAACCAACCCCAAAAACAAAGCGATTATTATGAAGGTGGAGTTTTTATACATTATTGAACCCGGTTTTGAAATTTCTGAAAAAGATTTCAGGAAGCCCTTGCTCCACTGGAAGCAATTCTTCGCGCAGCGGCAGAAACATGGACCCTTTCGGGGTCTTTATCAGGCCAGGCTGCCACCAGGGTACCCAGGATGAAGATGATGCCGCCCACCCACAACCAGTTCACCAGTGGATTATGATAAATCTTGAAGGTGACACCGGTCGAAGAAATCGGCTCCCAATCCACCAGCAGGACATAAAAGTCGTCTTCCATTGTGCTGCGCACTCCGGGAATAGTCATAGGCTGCTGTGAATCATAGTAGTAATCACGGCGCGGATAAAGCTCGCCGAGGAACTTCCCGTCTCTCTCAACGGAAACCACAGCCCGCGCCACGTTCCGGCCGTCGGTGGTATCGAAAATATCCAGGGTGTCGAATGTCATGGCGTAATCACCAAGAGCAATGGTTCCCCCCGGCGGTATGGTTCCCTGTGTCTCCGTTTGGAATAATTCGATTCCGATGATTCCAAGCGCCATCAGCACTACGCCGAGATGAATGATGTACCCGCCGTAACGCCGCCGGTTACGCCCCGCCAGATTCCACAATGCAGCCAAGAGGTTTTCACCGGTGCGGCGGTGACGTGCAGCAACACCGCGGTAATACTCGTACAGCGTGATGGAAGCGACAAACGCGCACAACCAGAAACCCAGCAGGGCTGCCCAATGACTCGCGCCAAGCGCGACAACCGCAATCAGCACTACGATGGATGCGATAAGCGGTTTCCACAACGCTTTGCCAAGGGTCTTCACGGTGGAATGCCCCCAGGCTGAAAGCGGCGCGATGCCCATCAGCAGCAGCAAGCCGGCAAACAACGGCCCGGTTGACCGCTCATAGAAAGGCGGCCCTACGGTCACTTTTTGGCCGGTGAATAATTCGGAAATGAGCGGGAAGAGCACGCCCCAGAAGCAAACCACGAGGATGCCCATGAAAAGCAGGTTGTTAAGCAGAAAAAGCGCCTCGCGAGAAAGAATGGAATGCATCTCGCCTTCGGAGCGCAGCGAATTCCAGCGCTGCAGCAAAAGCGCCAGTGAAACCGCGAAGGTAATCCCGATATAACCAAAAAACAGCGGCCCGATTGCGCTTTGTGAGAAAGCGTGGACTGAGGAAAGTACGCCGGATCGGGTCAGGAATGTACCAAATATGACCAGCGAATAGGTCAAGATGATCAAAATAATATTCCAGCGCTTGAACAAGCCCCGTTTCTCCTGGATCATCACCGAATGCAGGAAGGCCGTCCCTGACAGCCAGGGCATAAATGCGGCGATCTCCACCGGATCCCAGGCCCAATACCCGCCCCAGCCGAGCACATCATATGCCCAGCGGCTGCCTAAAACCAGCCCCAGTGAGAGGAACAGCCAGGCTACCAGTGACCAGCGGCGGGTGACCCGAATCCAGCGGTCATCCGTGCGGCCAGTGACGAGCGCTGCAATTGCGAATGCAAAGGGGATGACAAAGGATACAAAACCAAGGTAAAGCATGGGTGGATGAATGATCATGCCGGGGTGACGCAGCAGCGGGTTCAATCCGCGGCCATCGAATGGTACCAATGATGTCGCCCCTGCCGGTCTGAACATGGCAACCGCTTCAGAACCACCGGCGGTTTGCCAGAACCGTACAAACGGGTTCTCAACAAACACACTCATGCCAACAAAAAACACCAGGGTCACCAGGGCGACTACGATCACCCAGGGTAAAAATTCGCGGTCGCGGTCCCATTTTCGCAGGGTTACCGCAGAGGCAAAGGCAGCCAGCAGCCAGGACCAGAAAATCAATGATCCAGCCTGCCCGCCCCAAAGGGCGGTTATTTTCAAATACATCGGCATACTGCTGCTGGTCACGTTATACACGTACTGCACTTGATAATCGCCCGAAACCAACAAATAAATGATCGACAGGGCTACCAGGGAGAGCAGCGGAAAGGTCAGCAGCATTGCTTTACGCGCACTCTCGACCCAGGCCAGAGAATTTTTCCGGGCACCGTAAACCGCGGCAAAAATGCCATACACCGAGACCACGAGCGTAATTACAAGTGCGCCGAAGCCAAAGTTCGATACCATGATCACTCCATTAGATGGATAATATTAAGAGAGCCGGGCAGCGAGTACCCGGCATTTTGTATTGATATTCGCGCCTGAAAGGGATTAACCACCCTCAGCCTGTGATGGTACAGCTTCTTCATACTTTGTGGGACACTTTAGCAGAAGTTCTTCAGCGATGAAAACGCCATTTTCGTTCATCCGGCCAGTCATAATGGCCTGCGCCTCATTCCGCAGCAAATCGGGCATGACACCGTTATATTCAACTTGGATGCGCGTACGTGTGGGGTCGATCACAGCCTCATGCAGTACCGCTGCCAACCCGCCCTGTGCCTCGATCTCTTTGTTATCGCCTGGAACATGGGCAACATCAAAGGTGAGATGCAAATTTTGCGCATCATACTGGATTGTGTCACCGATGACTGCGCCTGAAACTCGAATTTCACGACCAACAATTTCTGCGCCTTTTTGATTCAATTCATCCACCGTTAAGAAGTACTGGGCGCTGGCCTTGGTCGAGGTAACGATCAAATAAACAATTGCAGCTACAATCAGCAAGCCGCCTACAATAAATTTTGCTCGATTCGGCGTGCCAGATTTAACCGGGGTTTCTTTTAACTCCATGTGTCCTCCACGGGGAGATCTTCAGTTTGAATTGAAGTGGGTAAACTCACAAACCACCCTACCTTAATTTTCCACATTTGCATTAATACAATGTTAAGAAACGAAGAAAATAAGATAGATCTTGTGAGAATTGCTGTAACTGGTTTTTTTCGCGGGCAAATTATAACAGAAAACCGTGGAATACGACTTAAGTCGTATTATTTTTTTACAACAAAATCACGCTGTTCAACGCAGGATAACCAACCCGGGAGACTGTTTATCAGCCGGGTCATCACCTCATGAGTGCCAGCCACAAAAAAAGCGTGATTTCCATACGCCTCTCCCCCTTCGACCCCCACCAGGTCGCTTACGCCCCGCAGGATCAGGCAGCGAACCTGGTTTTGCTTGGCGACCCAAGCGATTGCACCGCTCTCCCAATCTGCGGCGACCGCATTATAGTCAGTAATCAGGCGAGCGACATCCTCTGCAAGGATGTCGCGATCCGCCGATAGCATCCGCACCCGGCGAACTTCCAGCGGATATGGTGGTTTAAGCCAGCTCAGATCGACATCCACTGCGTAAGCCTTGATTGCATCCTCAGGGTCGCTCATTTGCTCGATGATGTCATAGACCAGTGTCTGCTCTGCCAGCAGCAGTTCTCCCCTGGACACCCTTCCCTCCAGCCCTCCACAGGTTCCCAAATTGATGACCAGTTTCGGTTTCCAACGGTCGATCGCATACTGGGTGCTGGCTGCTGCCGATATTTTTCCCCAGCCGCCCTGAACAAATAATACTGGATATCCCTTGATTTCGGATTCAAACCACTCACCAAAAGGAGTGGTATCAAGAACTGGCAGATCGAAATGATTCCGCACCACCTGCCACTCACTGCTGGCCGAGACAAGGACAACGATTGAGTTACCCTTCATTATTCTTCCGGCTCTTCGCTGGTCAGGGGTTCGTCCTCGATCCAGGGAATTTGGTTCAATGTCAGCAAATTGATAATATTCGAGCGGAACGATAGGTCAGGTTCGGTGGTCATTTCCTGCGCGGCCTGCCAGATGATGTCCGCGGCATCAAAAGCCGCCTGAGGTTTACCCAATTTTTTGGCATTTGCTGCGGCCTGTTTTAATTGTTCCTGATCATTTGCCGTGTAGTGTGCCAGAGCCTCCAATACCTTCATAGGGTCATCCGCCCAAACACCGGCTCCATTCTGGACAACAAATTCCATATTGCCGGTTTCCTGTCCGGGAATGACATTTACCAGCACCATCGGCAGCCCGCAAGCCAGCGACTCCGTGACAATCAAACCCCCGGCCTTGCAAAGAATAAGATCAGCAGCATGCATCAATTCTGGCATGTTGGTGACAAAATCATACAGGTGCGCTGGGATATGCCATTCTGTGGTCTTAAGGTCGGCGAACATCTCTTCGTCTTTGCCCGCGACTACCGCCAGCTGAAGAGGGCGGCCGAAGTGGTTGATGACATTCAACCCCTCCATCAATCCCTCAACCCTTTTGCTGCCCACCGCCAACACAGTAAACAGATTTTCATTCCACCCGAGTTCAGCCCGAATCGTGCGGCGAGATCGGTCTGTCATGCTGATTTGAGGATGGACCGGTATTCCGGTAATAACTATTTTTTCCGGGGCAACACCATTTTCAATAGCCAGGTCCCGGACAATCTCGTTGGGAACCAGGATCGCATTTGCCCGGTCATTGAACCACAGGCGGTGAACCGTCGCCAAATCGGTCACTACGGTAATCAAAGGAATTTTAGCTTTAAAGGTCGTCAACACCCCGGTGATGGCATGCTGGTACAGAGGATAAGTGCTGACGACAACATCCGGGCGGTGTTTTCGCAGCAAATCGCGCATGAGTTCGAACATAATCACGGCCAAACCGCTTTCCAAAATGGTACTGGGTACGGCTTTATCCGAGGCGTCATAGCCTAGCTTGTAAATTTCAGGGGCTTTTCGGACCCATTTGTCATAATCAGCCTGGCTCTCACGCAGGAACAATGGCGCCCGTTTGTCATCCAATGGATTGATGAGCGTAACTTCTGCCTCGTTTCCATAACGGATATTCAGGGCTTCCTGAAGCGCAATCGCCGCGCTGCGGTGACCAAAACCGGCGTCGGCAGTCATAATAAGGATACGTTTCTTGCGGACGGTCATCGTTCACCTGACCTCGATCCATTATGGATCAAACGAACCAAGGAACCTATTTTGCTCCCGCTGTTTCGGTCTCCGGGAGTAGATTTCCCAAAAGATATCCATGCAGAATAGCCAAAGCCTTTTTGGCGGAAAGAAATTTATTCCCGGACCGGTCGCTATCCCAGATAAACTTCCAGGCCCAATCACCGTCCGGCGTACTGAGGCCAATCCAAACCAGTCCAACCGGTTTACCCGGCATGCCCCCGTCCGGTCCGGCTATCCCTGTCGCTGAAAGCCCAAGGACTTGCTTTATCGGGATTTCTTTTCCAGCAAATGCCTGGCGAACCCCTTTTGCCATTTCCAATGCAATTTCCCGTGAAACCGCGCCATATTTCAGTAGATTATCAGAATCCACTTTAAGAAGGAATCGTTTAGCCTCATAGGAATATGCGGTCACGCTTCCAAGATAATATTCGGACGAGCCGGGCACGTCAGTGATCATATGCCCGATCAACCCTCCAGTGCAAGATTCTGCAACTGTAAGTTTCAAGCCGTGTTGAATTAGCAGCGGTCCGATGCTTTCTTGGTATTCCATACAACCCTTTTTAAACATCCAGTTTCTTAAGATTTACTTTACCAAAAGCAGACCAATTATACCCGATAGCCCCCCATCGTTTGTTGCCAGGGATCACTTATTAAGCAAAATTTTTCAAAATCAGAATGACAGCCTTTTTCTTGGGTATAATCGTTCAGGCAAACACCCAAATAACCTGCATGGGAGGAATCAATGCCGCAAGCCACATATCATTTTCCCAAAGGATTTCTATGGGGAACTGCCACTTCATCGCACCAGGTCGAAGGCAGCAATAACAATAACAATTGGTCGGCCT
>JAJZTR010000052.1 GCA_021848775.1 Chloroflexota bacterium
AATAGTCCGGTTTCCGCTAACGCTTGCTGAATCCCCAGGATAGCAGCCTTGACCTCCAGAATATCCTGTGAAGTTTCGATCAGGATCAAATCAACGCCGCCTTGCACCAACCCTACCGTCTGTTCGCGAAAAATTTCCGACAGTTCATTGAAAGAGACATTCGATAATTCGGGGTCATCCATCGAGGGCAGCTTGCCGGAAGGACCGATGGAACCTGCCACAAAACGGGGATGATCAGGGGTACTGAATTCATCCGCCAGCCGGCGGGCTAACCGGGCGGCAGCAAAGTTGATTTCATAGACGCTATCCTGCAGGCCATACTCAGCCAAAGTCAGGCGGTTTGCCCGAAAAGTGTTGGTCTCGAGAACATCCACCCCGACCTCCAGAAAGGAGCGGTGGACCTGCTCGACCGCCTCGGGAAAGGTGATGACCAGGTAATCGTTGCACCCATTGGTCCGTTCACCACCAAAGTGGTCGGCGGTTAAGTTCAACTTCTGCAAGCTGGTGCCCATCGCGCCGTCAAAAACGAGCACGTGTGTATTCAGCGAATCCAGGTATCGGCGGTTGGTATATTGTCGAGCCATAATGTTCTCCATATTAATAAAAAATCCTCTCAGGATACGAGAGGCCGTTGTATAAAAATAGGCTGCTCTCATCTTCCAGTACCCCCGCCTGCGCGGGTGATCTGCCGGATTTGGCACCTGCTGCTGCCAGCGGTTGCCGAGGTATCATCGGGCCGGTCCCTCCACCTCTCTGGATGAGCGCCGGGCTTTCGCCCGGTTCAGTTGTTGACAAATATTCTACCACAATTGGTCAGGTTTTCAAGCAGGCAAGCTTTTTACTCGGGCAATTCTACGATACGCGCAGTCAATATCTTGCACCCTTCTTTTAAGTCCGTGATTCCTATTTGCGATATAATTTCAGCAGCGAGGTACGCGTGGAAAATTCCAAACTTCCCCCTTTCAAACCGTTTTTAGCCGTTGCATTGATTCTTGGCGGTTTCGGAATCCTGGGATTGGCACTACTATTTGGTTTTACTCTGCCAACTCTGGGTCCGCGCTGGTTATTTTTCTTTTTTGGCGCGGCATCCGCCAGCGGATTGGCGCTGCCTGTTATTTATTTCCTGCATTGGCGTTTTCCCTCCCCTTCTCCTGTGACGCCAGCCATTATCGTTCGCCAGGCGATGTGGGTGGGAATTTACTTTGACCTGCTGGCATGGTTTCAGCTGGGAAGGGTATTAAGCCTGCCGCTGGCGGTCGGGTTGGCAACCGGGCTGGGGGTCATCGAGTTTGCCCTTCGAATAGCAGAACGCAGCCGATTCGCCCCCGGCGATTCAAACAATGGCTGATCTGCGCGGGCTGCCATCCATCGAGCGTTTGCTGCAAGACCCGCGAGCAGCAGCCCTGCTGCTCGAATTTGGCCGCCCATTGACATTGGACGGCATGCGGTCAGTGCTGGATTCAGCCCGGCAAGACGCAAAAATAGATGCCCCCATACCCGATATTGATGAAATTCTCAACCGGGTAACTGATTGGCTACACGCAGCCACTCAAACGACCCTGCTTCCGCTCATTAATGCTACTGGAGTGATTTTGCACACCAACCTCGGCAGAGCACCGCTCAGCACTGCCGCTATGGAGGCTGTGCAGCGCGTTGCAGCCACCTACTCCTCCCTGGAATTCAACTTGGAAACGGGCAAACGCGGCTCGCGCGAAGTTCACGCCGAAGCGCTGCTCACCCAGCTGACCGGAGCTGAAGCCGCTCTGGTCGTGAACAATAACGCCGCAGCTGTGCTCTTGGCACTCAGTGCGTTGGCCAAACGCCGTTCGGTGGTCATTTCACGCACCCAGCTTGTTGAAATTGGCGGCGGGTTCCGCGTGCCGGAGGTGATGAAACAGTCCGGCGCGCACCTGGTTGAGGTCGGCACCACCAACCGCGTACACCTGAGAGACTACGTCACAGCGCTTGAAGAGTCTTCGCCTGCGCTGGTTATGCACGCCCACTCCTCGAATTTCCGCCTGATCGGCTTCACCAGCGAGCCCGCGCTTAAATCCATAATTGATGCGGTTCACGAACACGCTGTCCCTTTCCTGGATGATAATGGGTCTGGCGCGCTGCTGGATACCGCGGCCTTCGGCTTATCGCATGAGCCAACCGTTCAAGAATCACTGGCAGCCGGGGCAGATCTGGTCTGTTTCTCAGGGGATAAATTATTGGGCGGTCCGCAGGCCGGGATTCTGATCGGCAAGGCCGCACTCATCCAAAAACTAAAAAAACACCCGCTGGCACGCGCTGTTCGCGCCGATAAACTTTGCCTGGCTGCCTTATCGGAGACGCTGCTGCATTACCTCAAAGATGGCGCGGTTGAAAAAATCCCGGTCTGGCAAATGATTTCAGCTTCTCCCGACGATATCCGGCGGCGGGCCCAGCGGTGGAAAAACACCTTAGGCTTCGGGCGATTAATGGAGGGACAATCGACGGTCGGCGGCGGCAGTTTGCCTGAAGAAACCCTGCCCACTACCATACTCGCCCTGGACGGGTACCAACCCAATCAACTGCTGGCCCGCCTGCGCTGCAACAATCCCCCGGTAATTGCCAGGGTGGAAGAAAATTGCGTCGTTTTCGATCCGCGAACCGTTCTGCCCGATCAGGATGAAGCTTTGCTCGACTCGATCATCAGCGTTACCCAAAGAAATAAATCCTGAAACCTGCTCAAATTAGAGGAAAATTTATGAAATCCGATCTCGATGCCTTAATGCTGCAACACAAGGTTGATGTTTTATTGGTCAATGGACCAGCGTTTCATAATCCGGCAATGATGTACATGACGGGCGGCGGACATATTTCCAGGGCAGAGCTGGTGAAAAAGCAAGGTGAAACCCCCGTGCTTTTCGTCGGTATGATGGAACGCGAGGAAGCTGCCAAAACCGGCCTTCCGATTCGGCTATATACAGATTATCCCTATGCCGACCAGCTAAAGGAGGCCAACGGCGACCCGGAATTGGCCGCTGCGATCACTTTACGCAAGCAGTTGACCGATCTGGGAGTAACCCGCGGGCGGGTGGCAATTTACGGCCAGCTTGAATTTGGACCGTTGTTCGCCAAACTCCAGCGGGTGACTCAAATGCTCCCTGAGTTGGAATTTACAGGTTTTGTGAACGACCCCATTTTCAATGGGGCGATGATGACCAAAGAGCCTTCAGAGGTCGAACGCATCCGAAAAATGGGGAAAATCACTACCGAAGTGGTTGGACGGGTAGCGGAATACCTGACCGCACAGCGGGTCGAGAACGAAGTGCTGGTCAAACCTGACGGACTTCCGCTGACCGTGGGCGATGTGAAGAGCAAAATCGATTTATGGCTGGCTGAACTCGGAGCGGCCAATCCCGAGGGAACCATTTTTGCCATTGGCCGTGATGGAGGCATCCCGCACAGCTCCGGTACCGCGACCGACTTGATGCGGTTAGGCCAGACCATTGTCTTCGATATCTTCCCCTGCGAAAACGGCGGCGGATACTTTTATGATTTCACCCGCACCTGGAGTCTGGGGTACGCCACGGACGAAGTTGTGAAACTTTACGAGCAGGTACACCAGGTCTATCAGGATCTAATCGCAGGGCTGAAAGTAAATCAGAATTTTCAGGAAGTGCAGAACCGTACCTGCGACCTTTTCGAGGGGATGGGTCATCCAACCATTCGCAGCCAACCCAGCATCAGCGAAGGATATATTCACAGCATCGGTCACGGTCTTGGTTTGAAAGTGCATGAAATGCCGTTCTCCGGACTGTCAGCCACCCCTGCAGATAAACTGGCACCCGGAACGGTTTTCACCATCGAACCCGGACTGTATTACCCGTCACGCGGCATGGGGGTGCGCCTGGAGGATACGTTATATGCCCGACCCGACGGCACCTTCGAAATCATGGTCGACTACCCGTATGACCTGGTACTGCCGGTGAAGAGTTAACCTGGTTCAGGCAGGCACAATCCCCTGAACAATCCAATAAAACCATCCTTGTCATTCTGCGGAGTGGAGCGATTCTTAGATCGCCCCCTTTGCATTGGTCAGAATGACATGAATGGCACTGCAACTTAATCGATCATTGTGGTGTAAAATTATGGTTATGGACCGCCCAATTATCCAGCTTCCGCCTGCCCGCATCCTGGGAATAGAATCTTCCTGCGACGAAACTGCCGCGGCTGTAGTCGAAAATGGCCGTTCCATGCTTTCCAACGTCGTCGCCACCCAGATCGACATTCACACCCAATATGGCGGGGTTTTCCCGGAAGTTGCATCACGCCAGCACATTCGTACAATCTATGCCATCGTCGATGAAGCGCTCCAGCGTGCCCACCTCGGGTTCAACGATCTCGATGCCATCGCTGTCACCCGCGGTCCCGGGCTTCCCGGATCGCTGGTCATCGGCATGAACATGGCGAAGGGGTTAGCGCTTTCCACCGGTCTGCCTCTGATTGGCGTCAACCACCTTGAAGGTCACCTGTACTCAGCCTGGATCTACCCACACGACACACCCGCGCCGCCAGCCCCGCCGGAATTCCCCCTGCTGGCGTTATTGGTTTCTGGCGGACATTCCGAATTGGTTTTAATGACCGGGCATCTCGAATACCGGCGGCTCGGCGGAACCCTGGATGATGCCGCGGGTGAGGCCTTCGATAAAGTCGCGCGGCTGTTAGGGCTGGCTTATCCCGGCGGTCCTTCCATCCAAAAAACCGCCCGGGATGGCAATCCGGAAGCTTTCAATTTCCCGCGCGCCCGCCTGGAGGGTACCTGGAATTTCTCTTTCAGCGGCGTCAAAACTGCTGTGCTGCGCACCGTGCGTGATCTGGAAAGCCGCAATATTGCCCTTTCAGTCGCAGACCTGGCAGCCAGTTTTCAGGCCGCGGTCGTAGACATTCTGGTACAAAAAACACTGCATGCAGCGCGCGTATTCCAGGCCAAAGAAATCCTGGTTGCGGGCGGCGTTTCAGCCAACACAGCCCTGCGAGACGCTTTTGTGGCTCAAAAAGAATTCCCGGTGCAAATCCCTTCGATCTTCCTGTGCACCGATAATGCCGCCATGATCGCGGCAGCCGGCTATTATCGCTTCGCGAACGGACAGCGCGATCCACTTAATCTGGATGTGCTGCCCACCTGGGCGTTATCTTGATCAGTCGGGTTGGCAACTTTTTTTCTCACAGGTCATCTAAATGACTGAAGAGAGCCTTAATAACCAGACCATATCCCTTGCCGCCCTCAAAGCCGGTGACCGCGCTGAATTTGCCCGCCTGGTGGATGCTACATCGAATCATATTTACCACCTGGCGTTGAAAATTCTTCGCGACACGCAGGACGCAGAAGACGTTTTGCAGGAGAGCTACATAAAAGCATTGCGTGCGCTGCCAGAATTCGAAGGAAGATCGAGCCTATCCACCTGGCTGTATCGGATCGCTGTCAATGAAGCGCTTATGCTGCTGCGCAAACGTAAAGTGACCCTGGTACCTGTCGAGGAAGATCCAGATGAGGACGATCCGGTCGCCGGTATGGTGCTGACCGATTGGGGTTCGCTGCCAGAGAATGAATTACTCAGCAGCGAAAGCCGTGAACGGCTGGAATCTGCAATCGATACCTTGCCGGACACCCTCAGGGTAGTTTTTATGCTGCGAGATATGGAAGGATTGTCGATACGGGAAACTGCGGATAGCCTTGGTCTAACGGAGACCGCGGTAAAGACTCGATTGCTGCGCGCCAGATTGCGTCTACGCAATGAACTATCCGTGTATTATGGCGAGCGAATGACAGAGAGAGCATCCGATGAATAAGGAACATAAATGTCACGGCCTGGCTGCCTCCATATCTGAATACATCGATGGCGAATTATCGCCGGAGTTGTGTCTCGCCCTGGAACAACACATGAGCGAATGTCCGAACTGCACGATCGTAGTTAACACTTTACGTAAAACGATTGAGCTTTACAAACAGCCTGACGCGGAAGAAAATTTACCCGAAGATGTTAGAACCCGCTTGTACCAGCGCCTGCAAATCGAGGATTACTTGAAATAAAAACAGCCGTTCCGCACCTTTTCAGGGGGTAATGCATCAAAGAAAGTGTATCGAAAAGCTTGTTAGGGCAAAATATGACCGCCGAGGCCGAAAACATTAACAGTTCACCAGAGAAAACCGGCGAGACTCAATTACAGTCTGACAGCAGCCCAACAGGGGCAGAAGCTGGCAAGCCTTGCCCGGTGTGCGGACTCGGGATCATGGATTACGATGGATTATTAAACCTGGTCTGTCCGGTATGCGGATGTACCCAGGGCGGCTGCTTCACTTGATAACTGAAGAATTGTATGCCTAGGTTAGGCATAAAAACGAAAGGAAATGAATGAATGGCTGAATTACTGGATGACAATATCAAAACACAGGTAAAAGAAGTATTTCAGGATTTGAAAAATCCTGTTGAAATTGCTTTTTTTGGGGATTCGCAAGATGGGTGTGAATATTGCGATCAGACAAACGAATTAGCAAGCCAGGTCGCTTCACTCAGAGAGGATCTTCTGACCTTCCACGCCTATGACCTGCACACAGACCACGAACTGGCGGCAAAATATAAGGTCGATAAAGCGCCAGGGATCGTTCTGCTTGGCAAAAATGGCAGCGAATCGATCGATTACGGAATCCGTTTTTCAGGCATACCGGCCGGGCATGAATTTACCTCGCTGATCAATGACATCCTTGTCGTTTCCAGCGGTGATTCCGGGCTGACCCCACAAACAAGAGAAGCCCTGGCAAAACTGGACAAACCTGTCCATCTGCAGGTGTTCGTGACACCCTCCTGCCCGTATTGCCCGCGAGCGGTAGTATTGGCTCATCAATTGGCTCTCGAAAGCCCATACATTGAAGCCGAAATGGTAGAATCGATGGAGTTTGCCGAACTGGCTGAAAAATTCAATGTTTCTGGTGTTCCCCACACCATCATCAACGACGGCAAAGGGGAAGTGGTCGGCGCCGTGCCCGAAGCCCACTTGTTGGAAAAAATATTGCAGGCTTTAGCCTGACATCACCACAAATTTGGAGGTTCTGTGAAAGCGAAAGTCGTCTGGAAAGAAAACTTAAAATTCACCGGTTCTGCTGATTCGGGCTATGAAGTCGATTTGGACACCAAGAAAGAAAGCGGTGGTGATGATTCGGCACTGAAACCGACAGAACTTTTAGCCATTGCCACCGCTGGCTGCACCGCAATGGACGTTATTTCCATCCTGAAGAAGAAACGCCAGGAAGTGACCGGTTTTGAGGTGAGAGTCGATGTGGAACGCGCCGTCGATCACCCGCGTAAATTCACCGGGATGACCATTGAATACGTGGTTACAGGCCGCAATATCGAGTGGTCAGCTGTACAGCGCGCAGTTGAACTATCGGAAGAAAAATATTGTTCGGTGATCAATACCCTCAGAGGAAATGTCGCGATGGGACATAAGATCACGATCAACGAAGTTGAACCTGAGTGAAATTGTCCTTCTAAATGAACATTCTGAAGGTTCGCGCTTTCGTGCGAACCTTTTTTTATTGTTGTAACCCGGCGCTCAGCTGGCTTTCACGGTCCGAGCAAACGCAGGCGTTCACCACACGTGACAATTTTGTCAGGGTGCCCTGGTACGCAATACTACCTTGAGCGGCAACCCAACCCTCCAGGTTAAATGCTACTGCTCCCCCAGCAGCCATCCACTCGCCGTTGTACTTGCGAGCAATATGAACGTGCGTACCGGTCGCCGACCCGCCTTCGCAGGAAGGCATGCCAATAGGCTGACCCTGCTTAAGTACTGTCCCGACGGCCGGCAGCGACTCGTTTGCCAGGTGCAAATACAAAACCACCCAGCCTGTTCGTTCATCACCATCCCCATCCAAATCCAGAATCGCAAGCGCGTCCCCTCTCCGCACAATCACACCATCTGCTACCGCCACGGCAGGATCCTCTGCCACCGAGCAGCCTCCCAGAACGGATGGCGGGGCAAAATCCAAGGCTGAAAGCGGATCCCCCTCGCCCCACGCGTTGTGCGGTCCACCGGTAAAAGCCCAGGTTCTTCCCGGGGCAAAAGGCAATGACAGTTCAGGTTGTTTCAAACTCCCTTCGATATGGGCTGTGCCATTCACCCACGGGTCGCCAAACAAATCCTGGTAGGTCTGTTTTAACCCCACGCCGCTGACCGCATAATCGTAGGCTTCGATTGGAAACAGCTTCGAATAAAAATAATGAAACGCAACCGTCGCCGAATTCTGCCAGGGATCAGGTCTTTCCGTCCGACCATCCGGATGATTAAAAGTATCCAGGCTGCCGGTCCTCCAGCCATAATAGCCATTATTCAGCGTGTTAGCCGCCCAGGTAAGCTGCCGCAATAAGCCGGTGTAATTGTTATTCCGGTAACCCAATGAGTATCGATCAATGCTTTCAGGTAAATCAGGGGAACTTAACGCTCCCAATTGGTATTCAAGGACCGCCAGAAGCAACCGCGGGCTGATGCTGTAATTTATCGCGATATGGTTGATAATCTCCCCACCCTTCAAAGAACCTTTCACCTGAGCAACTTTATAATTCTTCAGCCAGCCAGGTTGACTTTCAACAAACACAACAGCATCGAAGTCACGCTGTAAAGGCCCATTAACGAACAGGCTGTCCGGTAAAATTTGATAAGGTGTTCCCCATAAGGGCCGGAAATAAATGGGAATCTGCATGGGAAAACCCGCCGGCATGGTGGTCGCGTCACCGGGGATGATTGGATTGGCTTCGCGGATCTCGGCTTCTGTTGTGTTGAAGTGTGCCGCCAGTACGGGCAAAGTGTCTCCGGATTGAGCGATGTATTCAACCAGCGTTCCAGGAGGATATGGTTCACGGGTGGGAAGCGCGGTTGGCAAAGGCGCATCCGGTATCGGCGGTAGAGGAGCATCCTCAACAACATCCGGTCCGGGGGCAGGAGGTTGCTCCAGGGGCACACAGGCTGAAAGAAAGATGAGCACCAATCCAATGGTCAGTGCCAGAACTCGGTAAATAAAGTTCCTCATTCGATTAATTGTTTTCTCTCGGGCGCATGATTTGAGTCTCAAATGATCCGTAGGTATGCGCCTCGATTACCTCACCATTCCTTGTCAGTAATCCTTCATAAGGTTTACTGCCTGCCTGGGCAACCCAGCCATCCAAAGTGAAGGGTAATGCGCTGCCAGCCAGAACCCACTCACCATTATATTTCCGGGCAATATGCACGTGCGTGCCGGTCGAAACACCGCCTTCGCAGGAAGGATGACCAATCAGCGTCCCCTGTTCCACCCAGGTACCCAATGGCACCCGCCCGCTGCTTTCTACATGCAGATATAAAAGAGCCCATCCGGTTTGTTCATACCCATCCCCATCAAGGTCGACCACAACCACACCATTTTTTGAGCGAACCACCAGCCCGCCTGCCATTGAGGCAATCCAGTCATCCGATTCGACGCAGCCGGATACAGTCGAGGAGGGGGCAAAATCCAGCGCTGCGCGTGCACCGTCCGGTCCCCAGGCTGAATGCGGGCCTCCGGTAAAACTCCAGATGCGAGCCGGCAGGAATGGCAGCTGGAGAACAGGCTGTGTTAGGTTGACCGGCAGCAATGGTTCAACTGTTTGCGCTCGCAGCCAGGGATCACCATACATTTGGTTATAAAGGGAGCTGAAACTTTCAGCACCAAACATTATTTCTTTCCAGATATCGGGGTGATTTAGTTTGGCAAACAGGTACTCAACCGCAACCGTGCCCGCGTTCAAGGATGGTGCAAGACGCATTTGAGTATTGTTGTTGAATGCGATGCTGGTCAATATCCCTTCACGCCAGCCGTAATACCCAATGGAAAGCTGCTGTACCGCCCAGCTTAATTGCTTGTACAATCCTTTTTTATCTTTGTTGATATATCCCATCGGATAATCGGTTAAAGCCAGGTTTTTCGGTTGATCATAAACCCAGCCCGCCTGGTGTTCGAGCAATGCTAACAGCAAGAGCGGGTTAATCGAGTTCTCGATGGCAACCTTCTGCAAGACCTGAGCGCCGGAAATCCAACCATCCGCCATGTATTCGCGGTATTGTGAAAGATATCCCCCGCCATCCTTCACGAAGGTATTAATGTCGAAGCCCAAAGCTGAGGGGGAATACACAATTTCAGAATCAGGCAGCAGCAAATCAGCCGGGCCGGTAGCCCCCAGGCGATTGGGAATGATCAGCAGCTTGCCGGCGGGGATAAATCCCGTAACTTCAAAGGCTTCGTTGCTGGTGATTTCATCCTGCTCAACGCCAAAACGGGCAGCGATCGCTGGAAGCGTATCCCCAGCCTGGGTATAGTACAGCACCGGTGGCAGGGGGGTAGTATTTTCTGTTGTAGGTGCCGATTGCGGATTAACCGGTGTTGATTGTTCGGTTTGTGCCGCCGCTGTGGTAGCTGCGACTTCAGGCACGGACGTGGTTAGCGGAGCCTGGTTTGTCGGAAGCGCCGTTTCCGGCAAAGTGTCTCCGCCACCCGCTCCTCCACCGGAAAATAATGCGGTAGCGGTTAAATCGTAGTTGGATACATATCCTTGCGAGCAAGCCAGGGTTGATCCCAGCCAGGTCAGCAAGACAACTGTAATTCCAATTTTTCTACCGTGAAATTTGATTTTGGGGTACAAGCCGATCCCAGGCCTCAACCACTGCTCCATCGCGATTCAATGTTCCATTATATTCTACACCCGTACCCTGCGAAACCCAACCATCGAGAACAAAGGGTAGAGTGCCATCGGCGGATATCCATTCACCGTTATAGCGCCGTGCCAGGTGAACATGCGTACCATTCGAAACCCCGCCTTCACAAGAGGGATAACCAATCCGGTCGCCTGCCTTAACCACTGACCCGGCAGGGATGCGTTCACTAGAGTCGATGTGCAAGTATAAGACCGTCCAACCGGTTTGCTCCAGGCCATCGCCATCCAGGTCCTGGATGACCACGCCCAACTCGGAACGAATGATAACACCATCCGCGACTGCCGTGACCCACTCATCACTGAGCACACAGCCGTATCCGCCTCCGGGAGGAGCAAAATCGATTGCTGCCCAGGCCGACCCGTCGCCCCACCCCGCATGCGGACCACCGGTAAATGACCAGATTTTTCCAACCTCGAAGGGGAGCTGCATCTCGGGCTGGGTAATCCCGTCTGGAACCAGGGGTTCCAATCTGAGATCGAATGGATATCCGAACAGCTGGCTGAAGGTCGCGAAGACACCATTCTCTCCAACGGCCAGATCCCAACCCTGGCGGTCATACAACAAACCCATCAGCCACTGCACCCCGGCTGTTCCAGCGTTGATGGTTGGATCCGCCGGGGTCATACCACCATCCGACATCGAATAATGAGAGAAAGCATTCACTTTCCAGAGGTAATAGCCGCGGTTGAGCTGGTTGGCGGCCCAATTTAACTGGCGGTATAAATAAGATCGATCAAAATCATAATACCGCAGCGGATACTCCAGGGTTTCTTCAGCCGGTTGAAGTTCAGTCACCCATTTACTCTGGTACTCGAGGACCGCCAGCAATATCCGCGGATTTACCGAATAATCTCTTGCGACCTTCAAAACGATCTCGGCCCCGGTATAAGTTTGTTCGTCGATGACTTCGCGGTAGGTGCTGAGATACCCGCCCGCTGACTTGACGAACATAAACACATCCAATGTGATGCTGGCCGGGCTGTAGACCAGTTCCGAATCCGGAATAATTTTAAAAGACGGACCCGGCGGCTGGGGAGATGGGACGGGGATCATAACCACCTGCCCGACGCTGACCAGGTCCGGATTAGCGATTTCATTAGCCTGGATCAATTGGTCCAGGCTGACCTGAAAGCGGTTGGCTACCTTGCCCAGGGTGTCACCCGGCTGGAGAATATACTGTTCCTCCTGCAAACGAGGGGTCGGCAGCAGACGCGCCGCATCCGGCGTAGGTGTCTGAATCATCTTGCCAGGCGACCGTGTGGGCGGTAAAAAAGTCGCGGGCAGCGGTGTCGCCGCCACAGACGATGCTTCCTGAGAACGGTTCGAACTGCCAACACGCCATAATTCTGATTGGGGCGCAGGCTGCACACAGCGAACCAGCAAGATTGCCACAAGTCCAAAGAGGAGTTTGACCGCCCGCCGATTCATCTCAGGATTCCGGCCCGACCATGCGAAAAGGCATCGGTTTCCCGCCGATGAGATGCATATGTAAATGGTAAACCGATTGATAGGCATCAAAGCCGGTGTTGATCACCAGTCGATAACCGCTGAGGTTGACCCCGTGATCCCGGGCCAGTTGGCGCGCGACGACCGTCATGTGTCCCAGAGCAACACCATCTGTTGGCGAAACATCATTTACCGATTCGACATGGTGGTTCGGTACGATTAACACATGGACAGGCGCCATGGGCCGGATAGTTTGAAAAGCTGTCACCAGATCATCCTGATATAAAATATGGGCTGGCGATTGGCCAATCACAATTTGGCAAAAAATGCAATCTGGGTCTACCATCCGTTCTCTCCCTCTGATTCTTTGGATTCTAAAATGAAAGATAAGGGCGGATAATCAGGACAATTGGCGCGGTACCACTCAATTTCAGCAAACTTTTGTTTTTCAGCCTGCGCCTGAGCCGATTCACTTAATTCGACGGCAAAATCAAGGTTCTTGTACAGGGTTGTGCTCCAATACCGCGGCAGCACCAACAGCGGATTATTGACTTTTCGATCAGCCTCACCCAACGGAATCCAGTTGTACATGATGGGACCGCGGGCAAAAACGGTGAAGCCCACATCATAACCCGCCTCATCAGCCAGGTCGACCGAAAGCTGGTTGTAATTCCCACCCGGCCAGATAAACGCGATGGGTTTATACCCGAGATGTTCCTCTATGGAGTCAATAGGCGCAAATATTTCCTGGCGGATGATCTCCTCCGACACCCATTCGGAAATGTAGGTTTCACCATTGTGAAACCATCCGTGTGCTTGAACTTCGGTCCGGCCTGTGGCGAGCATGTCCTCAACCTGTTTCCATTCCTGCTCATTGATGACTCCGGTGATATAAGCCATCGTTAATTTCCAGTCGTAATCTCTCAAAATCGGTAGAAAGTGTTCCCGCACCGTTCCCAGCCGGCGGTCATCGATAATCAATAAAAGAGAACGGGGGGGAATGTACGCGTTGTGATGCAAGAAATCAACCATTTGCTGCATCGTGATGGTCTCGAAACCAAGTTTACGTGCTTTTTCCAGGCTGGATTTGAAATATGTGGTGCTGACCGTGATATCGTCAGCAATGCGCCATTCCTTATCGCTGATCCCGTGGTACATGACCGGCACGACCACTGTGCCGGGCGAGGCATTTTTGTAGTTCCAGCGATCATGGTAGTACTGGCAGGCATCATCGATGTAACTGACCGGCAGTACGCCTCTGTACAATGTATTGGTCTCGAAACTTGCCGGGGGCAGGGTTGTCACCGCTGGTGTTGGTTCAACCATGGACGTGGCAGTTGGTTGTATGCGGGTAGGCTCAGGCGTCCTGGTAGGTGTGCTGCTGGCGACCCGGGTCTGTTTTGCAGGCGGAGTCCGGGCAGCTCCCTGTACGGCACCTCCCGGGAAGAAGTATTTTGAGACCATATTTTGACTGCAGGCAGCCAGAAAGATCATCCCCGCGAAAACGAGAAAATAAATTAGCTGCCTGCGAAGTGGAATGATTGGTTTAAACCCCATGTCCTGATTGTATTCGAAACTTTGATTCTGTAAAATATTCGCTTTCGCCGCGAATGAAAGCTTTCGTCATTGCACGTGCTGCCGAATCACGAATCGCCTGGCTCCTTGTTTCGCTGTTTTTTTGCAGTTAGTGATGCCAAACTTAGCACGTACCGGACGGATTATAAACCATGCCAGGGGATAATGCGGCTGAGGGTTTCATAAGCAAAAGCCAGTCCTTGTCAAAGCAGGTTGTCCTGGGTTATAATGACAGGCGTTCGGGGCGTGGCTCAGCCCGGTTAGAGTGCGCGGTTCGGGTCCGCGAGGTCGGCGGTTCAAATCCGCCCGCCCCGACACACCATGAGGATGTACCCGACATCCTCGTTTTTATTTAAATCCGCTCCCCTAGGCGAATGGTGGACGACACCAACTCCGACAACTTATGTTATATTTCCCTGCAACCAATCGACAATTGGAGGAATAACACCATGAAATCAAAAATTCGCGCGGTCGCCGCTGTTCTGATCCTTGTTTTTTTCATCTCAGCCTGCGGTCTTGGCCTGAAAAACGGAAAACTCTCCATACCCATCTCACTCAACGAACAGGCTATTACCCGCCTGGTCGAAGGGGTACAGGGGATTATCCTGGCCGCCAGTCCCGTAAAACCGGATGTCACCATAAACCATATCGCCTTCCTCGAACCCGACTCGATTCGGGTGGATGGCACTTATAAGACTCCGGATAGTGATTTCATCCAGGGCAGCATGACCATCGCCTTTGGGGTAGTAAACGAACAACCCAGGGTTCAGGTCACCAGCCTGGACATACCCGGCATGGAAGGTCTGTCCAGCACCATGGATGATGTCAACCGCGCCCTGGAAGAAGCACTCCAACGCGAGGTTGAAAATGTGCAGGAAGCAGCGGTGTTCAAATCGATCACCGTGCAGGACAATGAACTAAAAATGATTGTCGAAGTACCGTTGAAAAAGGCGCCATAAACCCCTGTACATAATATATTGATGCATAATTTTTCAAAATGACGCGGTTGTCCCCGCGTCATTTTGATTGATCCCCTGGTTTGCCATTTGTCTTCGGATATTATGATAAAATTATAACAAATGTTCTATTAAGGATTCGGTTTGTCGTTCCTGCAACTCATTTATTCCCTGTGGCCGCTCATTTTCCTGGCGGGTTGGCTGGCACCGGTCCGCCGTGATTTGCCATGGCTCGGCCGGCTCCGGCTTTGGATCGGCCGCGTGCTGGTGGCATGGCTGGGCTGGGCATTGCTTGGCATTTACTTGCTTATTAATGGCAGTTCTTCAAATTTAATTCCCGAACCGCTGAACACCCTTTTGTTTTTGGGCTGTGGCATGATCTTGCTGATGGTTTGGTCTGCGCCTGTTCTCTGGCAGTCATGGCAGAACCGGAAGCTCATTTTGCAATCCCGCGCCATCGAAGATTTGTACCTGCTCTCTCCGCGACAATTCGAGAACCTCATTGCAGCCTATTTTCAGCTATATGGGTTCGAAACCGAGAGGGTAGGCCGCAGCCGGGATCACGGCGTAGATTTAAACGTGTACACCAAAGATGGTGAAAAATGGGTGGTGCAATGCAAACGCTGGAAAGCGAGCGTTGGGGAACCCATTCTGCGCGATCTATACGGCACGATGCACCACGAGGGAGCCAGCCGCGCATTTCTCATGACGACCGGGTCGATCACTCCGGCTGCCTATTCCTGGGTGTTGGATAAACCCATTGTTCTCTACGATGGTCTGGGATTAATTCGTCTTTTGCACCGCGTTCACAGGCAAATGCGTAAGGATCGTAAATAGCGTTTTCCAAACCCTCATTGATCGATAATATCCGCTGAGAGCAAAACCAGTTCATCCCGCGGTATGTATTTTTCGCCTTTCCAGAAGGCTAAAGCCGAAGAATTATCGTGGTAGACAAAAATGTGCACCTTTTGGATGCCAATTT
>JAJZTR010000053.1 GCA_021848775.1 Chloroflexota bacterium
AGCCGGCCGGTCAAGTTCCAAAGGATTGGGGTGTTTCAGGCCCGGCCAGCGTGCCGGTTCGTCTGACAGCACATGATGCACCAGGTAAGCCAGCTGCTCATTGATTACCGGGCGAAGCGTTGGTGAAATTTCAACGGATTTCGAATTGTCACCCGTGTTTTCGACTGCCAACACCAGCTGCGGGGCCAATTTATCCTCTTCAGGCCACTGAACACCTGACTGGACACCCAGTGTGCTGAAAGGGACATAACCATACGCCGCCTCCAGTGGAGAAAGGGCTGCTCCGCTGGTTAATACTTCGGCACTGTCTTGCGGCAAAGCGAAGTCGCTTAATCCGAGCGAGCGGACTGTGGCGGTCACCGCATCCAGCCCGACCTGTTGCAGTATCTGATTGAGCCCGGCCAGGTAATCGTTCGCCAGCGCTGTCCGCAGGCGCGCCGGTCCATGAAACCCTTGCGGGTACCTTGTTCCTTCCTCAGCGGTGGCTGGGATATCCCAGACCAGGGTGGCCGGACTGAGGCCGCGGGCAAAACCCGTCAGGGCCAGCCAGGGGCTTTGGAGTGTCCCGGATGGATGGGCGATGAGCATCGATTCGCCGCCGGTCAGGGTTGTGTCGCCGGTTAAGGCCAGAACCTGCCCGCTCAATGGATCCAGTACCGCGCCGCTGGCTGCCAGTTCAGGCAGGACTGCCCGAGTACCCGTGGTGAGCGGGAGTTGAGGAAGTAGATCTGCTGCCGGGCAGGCTGATGCCGGACCGCCGCCGCCCACTTCAGCCAGGCGGGATAGCTGAGCGCGGATCGTGCAATCGAGCTGCACTTGAAGGTCGTAATCCAGGGTGGTGATGATCTGCAGCCCGCCGCGCTCCAGCACTTTGTGTCCTACCACATCAGCAACCTGATCCAGCACCAATGCGGTAAAGGCAGCGGCGGTAGTTTCTTCCAGTTGCTGCGGCTCCGGGGTAATGATGGGCTGCGTTCGGGCTGCTTCCAGGTCGGTCAGGCTGATCAATCCTGTCTCGGCCATACGGTCCAAAACCTCCAGCTGCCGTTCATGGGCGGCAGTTGGAGCATCCAGCGGATTCAGGGCAGGGGTTTCGATGGCCGCGATTAATAGCGCTGCTTCGAACCAATTCAACTGGCTGGCGCTTTTCCCCAGGTATAAACGGGCAGCGCTGTCTGCGCCAAAGGTCAGGTGCCCGAATGAGGCGCTGTTCAGGTACCACTCCAGCACCTGGGCCTTTCCGTACCTGGTAAGCGTCTGGCTGGCCAGCAGGCGCACCTGCAGCCTGTCCACCAGTCCATCCTCCTGCGTCGGCAAAAGGATATTGCTGACCAATCTTTCGGCAATGGTGGCTGGCCGGTCTGCCGTCAGGCTGCCCATATCCAGGTATGGCGCTTCCCAATAATCCGGCTGGAAGAACATCACTGCCGCTTGCGCCAGCTCAGGGCTAAGCGCGTTGGCCTGGGCTGCTTCCAAAGGCAGAAATCGTCTTTCCATGCCGGGATTTTCCAGCGCCGCGAGCAGGGTGGTGCCAGTGCGGTCGTACAGGCGCGTGGGCTGCAGCAGGGTGCCGTTTTGCGCATCCAGCATGGCGGGTATCTGTGCAACATCGGGCAGGCCGGAGGTTAAGGTGTAAGCTGCATAACCCAATCCGGCGGTCAGCAACGAGAACACCACCACCAGCAGACCTGCCAACCCCAACCCGGCCTGTTTGAAGGGACGGGATTTATGCTCCTGACGCTCGCTCCGCCGCCGGTGGTGACGCCTTACCAATTGGGTTCGTTGGAATGACTGCAAGCTTAACGCTCCCACCCGCTGATTTGACAGGATTACCCCTGCCAGCGCTACAACCCGCCGGCATGGGGACTATCAGGGTAATTTTATCCCAATCGATCTGTTTAGGTGGTTGGCTCTGGCGTAGGTGTTTCGGTTGGCAGGAAGGGATTCGGGGTGGGGGTGTACAGGGCATTCAGCCGGGTCTGAGCCATTTCGCGCCAGGCATCCGGTATCAACCCTTCCGGAGCTGACAGGACGCGTTCCCAGATGGCAATGGCGGAGGTCAGGTCGAGCGGCTCCAGCGCCTGGGCGCGCCAAAAATCAACTTCCAATCCCTGAGCATCCGTTTGAACGACGGTCTGAGTCTGGTCCAGCTGGAAGATTGCATCGGAATAAGATTTCATCGCGATCAATGCCCTGGCGCGGCCAATCCCTGCGTCGAAGGAGCCGGGGTCGGCTTGCAGGACAGCGTCGAAATCCGCCAGTGCTGATCCGGCATTTCCATCATCCAGATAAATAAATCCTCGCTCTAATACACCTGCCATACTATCCGGGACTTCCTCCAGGAGTTTGTTGATCGATTCGAGCGCGGCAGCAAGGTTGCCCGCCGCCCGGTAAGCCCGGGCGATTTTATAATAAACTGCCGGATCGACATTGGGGGTGTACCGCAGGTAAATTTCCAACGGGACGACAGAATCGGCGAAACGCTGGTTGGCTTGAAGCGCATCCGCCAGGGTAAGGTAGGCTGGCAGCATGGTCACATCGGATTGCGATGCGCGCTCAGCATCCGCTAGGGCTGGCCCCGCGTTGTTCACCGCCAGGTGGGCGCGCGCGCGATAATAATAGGTAATCGGAAATGCCAGGTTTTGAGATTCGGCCGCATTGAACCGCTCCAGGGCTGCTTCGGGGCTGCCGTTCGAAAGCTCCAGCCAGCCAAGGTAAGTTAGCGTTTCTGGCAGCCGCGGGTCCATCTGCAGGGCTTTTTCCAAATCCGCCCGGATTTGATCGACCTGGCCCGCATCCAGCGACCACTGAACCAGCGCCCGCCCGAGATAAGATGGCGCAAAGGAGGCATTTGCCTGCAGCGATAGTTCATAAGCTTTCAGGGCTTCGCTGAACTGCCCGGTCTGACGATATGCCTCACCCAGCAGGTAAGGCAGGTCGGCGGTGTTGGGTTCCGATTGAACCGACTGTTTCAGATATTCGACAGCTTTTCCCCAATCGCCGCGCTGATAAGACCGCATGGAAAGACTGTAGGCTTCAATAATCGGGTGGGGCGTGTTGACATACAGCGGAGTTGGGGTGTAGGTTGCCGCCAGAGCTTGCCACGGAGGCGTGGGTTCGCCGGGTGTGGGAGTTGCCGTAGGGATGGTTGTCTCCGTAGGCGTCATGGTGGGATGCAGATCGTATGAAATCTCTTCTGCTCGAGTATTCCTTTTTGAGTTTGGCCCAAATATGGCAAACAGGATCAGTCCAAGTGCGAGAACTGTGGCACCGCCGAAAATGCCAATCTTCTTCCATGGAAGTTGAACCGGCGTACGCGCGGCCCGCACGACCTCGTTTTGCCAGTTACGCTTCCGCAGCTTCTGCGGCTCGCCTGAATAAGGCTCGGGTGGAAGTTCACCCATCATATTCAAGCCCCGTTTAGCTGCCGCGTTATCAGGGTCGATGCGTAAAACTTCATGCAGGCAGTAAGCGCGTTCTTTTGGGGTATCCACAACCGCGCTCATCCACAACCAGACATTGATATCGTCCTGGTCGCGGCGCAGCGCTCGGGTAAGCAGGTCTCTGGCTCGGACGCGGTCCCCCTGCTCGACAGCAGAACGGACTTCTCTAAACAAGGATTCATCACCGGACATGGTTTGAGTTTAACATAGGGCATACCGCTCGGCAATAGCCGGGAATTTACAGTTGTTTTACGATTTTGCAAGGTTAACCGTTCCGTTTTTTAGACCTGCCTGAAATCAATGGCTGGCACAGCCCCAGTTCAGCGGCACGGCTGACCGCTTCGCTGGTGCTGATAGCGCGCAGGCTGCGGCGAATCGCCGCCAGGTGCAGGTACACCGTGCGGCGGGCAATCCCAAGTTTGGCGGCGATTTGACGGGTGGTCATTCCTTGCGCAAGGCATTGCAGTATAGCAATCTGGCGCTTGCTTAAGGGGCTCTTCGTAAGCTGACCCGATTGGATTTGATCCAGGTCGACCGCACAGAAAATAAGAATGGTGCTTTGCCCCAGACGGACGGCATTCAGGCGCATTTGTCCCGTATCCGCTGGTGGAGGTGTCGTCAATCCAGCTGGAGGCAGCCAGCGGCCGCTGTTCACGGCCAGCACCAGTTTTTCCGGAGGAAGCTGAGAATCCAGTGTGTAGAAGGCATTTTCGTTGGGAAGGAAGAAGATTCGTGTCATGATTTAGAATTTTTGTTCTATTGTTGTTCTCTGGATAACCCTTTGTCAAGGTGGAAAAAAGGAGTAACCCATCGGCAACGCGGTATAATCGCCAGCATGAAGACCATTTTGGCTGTTTTGCTGTTGCTGTTGCTGCTGATGCTGACCGCTTGCGCTCCAACGGCAGCTGTTGAGACCGGCGTGCCAACCCCCACGCGCAGCGGCGTACTGGAGACATATTCCGGTCCAGCGCCATCGGTAACGCCTTCCCCGACCAATGCAGCGACCAACACCCCGCTGCCAACGGCTACCCCCACTCCCCGCACGCATGTGGTGAAGGCTAAAGAAGATTTATGGGGCATCGCCTGGCGCTACGGTCTTTCACTGGAAGACTTGTTAACCGCCAATCCTACCGTGGACCCGCGTTTTTTAAGCATCGGCGCGGAGCTGAAAATCCCCGCCCCGCTGTACACCCCCACACCGGACGCAGACAATCCGCCGCTGCCCACTCCGGTGGGGATGGCTTTAGAGGAACCTTATTGTTATCCTTCACAGGAAGGCGGCTTATGGTGCTTTACGACCGCGGAGAACCGGCAGGAATTCTCGCTCGAAGCTTTGTCGGCGGCTATTCGCCTGTATGACCTGGCAACCGGTGAAATCCAATCCCAAACCGCCTATGCGCCGCTCAACCAGGTACTGCCCGGCGGCGGCATGGTGCTTGCCGCCTATTTCCCGGCGCCATTCCCGCTGAATTATGACGCCACCGCGGAGTTGCTTACCGCTTTACCGGTGCCTCCCGCCTCCGGGCGTTTCCTCGCGGTGCAGCAACCGGAGACCAATATCGAGACGTCTGCGGATGGGAAGAGCGCCCTGGTATCCGGCTATTTCAAACTATCCGACTCACAGTCCGCAGGCAGCCGCATAACCGCGGCGGCGATTGCCTATGATGCAAACGGTAAAGTCACAGGGTTTCGCCAGTGGGAATCACTGGAAGCCTTCAACGGCGCCGATAAAATTGAGTTCGAATTCTCTGTTTATGCCGCTGGCGCCCCCATCGATCGGGTTATCGTCCTGGTCGAAGCCTATCCGTAGACATTTTTCGCTTGATTCTGCGTTTCTCAAGACCTGCTTACTTAAAATTCCAGATCAAATAGCTGTCCGAGGTGCACGCCTCGCCATCGGTTGGAACATTCAAACACACCTTGAACGAGACCACGGTGCCGTTGGCAAGCGGCGGCTCGATCGGGTCGACGGTAAGGCTGGCGCGCCCCTGCGAATCGGTTGGCGGCATGGCGTAAGGTAAGCTCGATCCATCGGGCAGCGTGAGCGTCAGCTGCGATTCGACGCCTGCCACAGGTTGATTATCCTCGGCGCGCACCACATACACATCGAACCGTTGGGGCTGATTGGACGGAATACGCGGGCTTCCCGCGTTCGCCACGATCCGGATCGTCTCGGCTTTCACCTCAAACTCATTCGCCTTGGCGGCCTGTTCGGGCTGCGTCAGCTTGAAGTATTCCAAACCCAGTGCCTCCATGCGTACCTGCAGGCTTTCGGCTGCACTCCCGTCGAATATCAGGCAGTAATTTTCAAAACACTGGCGGTAGTTCGTTTCGTTAACCTGCTGCACTTCTGCCAGGGGTTTACCCGAGATTTCACGCCCGCCGTGCTGGGCGATAAAATGATCGAACTGCAGCGGAACATGATATCCCAGATCGCCTTCAACCGGATAGAACACCACCCCCTGCGATTCATCGTAGAGTTTGGCTGCTGGCGCAGCAGCGGGCATTCCCATAGTCATGGCTGTCGGGCGCAGCCGCATATTATTAGTATCATCCGGCGGGGAATACAACACCACATTTTCATAAATTTGCTCAAGACTGCCATCTGCAGCCATATAGGGTTCGGTCAGCGGCATGCCGAACACATTCAAACCGCCCAACCGCACCAACTGTGATAGATAAGGCTGTGACAGACTTGCGCTGTCAGCGGTGACGATGGCGCTTTGCGGCGCTGAAAAGCGGCAGTCAGCCGAGCAGGCGTAGACCCCATAGGACAGCAGCTGTGCATTACCTGGCTCATCGTGGATGCTGCGGTAGAAACCGACGTTTTGAAAGTACTGTTCAATGCGGTCTTTGCTGACGTTGTACCGGGGTTGGGTTATCGGCCGCCCGACATACAACGGACCGTTCAACTGGTGGTACAAACCTTCGAACTCCTCGTAGATGGTATACCCGTCCACGATCAAACCGCCTCCAGCTGAAAGACCGGGTTCCTCATAGATACCCAGCGAATCGCCCAGCGGGTATAAGCTGAAGCGCGCAATGCCCTGCGCCAGCGAATCAAAGCACATCAGCACGTTTTGCGTGTACTGGCATTCCTTATTACGGAAGTTAAAAAAAGCTGTGATAGCCGGTCCCAGCGTATCCCGCCCGCCAAGTGAAGAATAGAACTCGCGGAAGACCGGATCCACCGGGTAGGTGCCAGCTTCCGGTGCCAGGGTCGAGGATGTTGAATCACAACTGGCCAGCAACAGGATTGCCAGCAGTAAAAGGGCGGTAATGAGCGAACTGCGCAGCAGTTTTGCCAGCATCATGAAAGGCATTAATCAAGGGTTATAACGATAGAGACAACAAACATAGGCCAATTTTTCCTGCGGTACTTTTGGAGGTACGGGCCCTGGCGCCGTCGCTGCACCCCCGCTAACCGCCGCTGCCTATACGACCATTATACACTTTCAGGGGTATAGAATAGCAAAATTTCAGCTATTCGTATAGTTTTTAAAGACTATTTACCGTTGCGCACGCGCAGCCGCGAATCACGCTCAAGTGTCAGGCGCAGCCCGGTCTCCAGGCTGATGCTCGGTTTGAAATTCAACTTATCGCCAGCCAGGGAAATGTCGGCGCACAGACGTGACGATCCCCGGTCAGAGCGTGGATTGTAGACGACTTCAGGGTCAGCGCCGGTCACCGAAACGACCATGGCAGCCAGGTCGCGCACGCTGGTTTCCCGTCCGCTGCCCACATTGATCGTCATCTGATTGACTTCCGGCGCGGTGGATGCCGCCAGCATGGCATTCACCACGTCGTCCACATACACATAATCCCGGGTTTGCCCGCCGTCGCCATGAATGACCAGCGTGCCGTTGTTGAGCGCCTGACGCAGGAAGGCCATGACAACCGGTGCATGCACCGGCGGGATATGCTGCCCGGGGCCATACGCGTTGAACACCCGCAGGCAGAGGGTCTCGATCCCCCACAACGCGCCGATGGTTTTGACGTAAAACTCGGCTGCCAGCTTGGAAACGGCATAGGGCGAGCGCGGGTCAGGCAGTGCATCTTCACGTACCGGCTGCTGCTGCTGATCGCCGTACACTGCCCCCGACGAGACAAATACCACCCGCCGCACACCCACATCACGCATGGCTTCCATCAGGCTGACCGTGCCGCCAACGTTCACCAGGTTATATTCACGCGGGTAGAGCACCGATTCAGGCACGACCACGCGGGCTGCCAGGTGATAAACGCAGTCGATGTCCTGCAGCAGCGACCACAATTTGGGGCGGTCATTGACATCACCGCGCGTGAAATGCACATCGGGTGAAAGCAGCGACGGGTCGCCGGTGGAAAGGTCATCCAGCCCGCGCACAGTGTGCCCTTCGCGCACCAGGCGGTTGGCTAAAGACGAGCCGAGGAAACCGGCAGCGCCGGTGATAAGAATATGCATTCTTTAATTTTCTCGTATCAAAAAGTTGGGTATGGCGATTATAGCACAGGGTGACGCGAAGGATATTAACCGCTGGCCAATACAAAGGGCGGCAGTATGCGCTGCGACGGGTGAATTGATGCGAATCTATTATCCACCATTTTCCCAGGGTGTGCTTAAGCAGCGCCCAGCAAGAAGATTCTAACCTTCACCCTTTCAACGACTCAGCCATGGGTAAAGCAGGACATACAAAATGCTGGCGGCGGTGCAGGTCGCCAGCATCACCGGCAGGCCGCGTTTGTTCCAGGTCGCTGCTGTGATCGGGTGGCGGGTGCGCTCGGACAGCGAAACCACAACCACATTTGCGGTCGAGCCAATGATGGTGCCGTTACCGCCAAACCCGGCGCCAAATGCCAGCGCCCACCACAAAGGATTGGGGTTGATTCCCGTGGACGCCAGATTGAGAATTACCGGGATGAGTGCAATGGTGATCGGAATGTTATCGATGAAGGCGGAAGCAATGGCCACCACCCACAACAAAATCAATCCGAGCACGACCGGCGACAACCCTTTACCCATGGTAAACAGGGTGGAAAATGCACCCATGACACCAGCCTGCTCCATGCCGCCGACCATAATAAACAAAGCGCCAAAAAAGAGCAGCACATCCCACTCAATTCTTTTGAGCAGTACTTTGATATCTGGCTGGATCAACAGCAAACCGGCTGCCGCCGCCCCCAGCGCGATAAACGCCGGTGAAATGTGCAAAATTTCTTCCAACAGGAACAGGAGGATCGCGCCGCCGATCACGTAAAGCACTTTGATGGCTGCTTTGCGGTCTTTGAGCGCTTCGTCGGGGTTTAGTTCGAGGATCGCGTCCGGATATTCGGGAGTCGCCGCCAGGTCTTTGCGGAACAACAGCCGGATCGTCAACAATGCGACGAACCACACCACAACCACAATTGGCAGTGAATGGGTCAGGAAATCCACAAACGAAAAATCAGCGGCTGAAGCGATGAGAACGTTGGGCGGATCGCCAACCAGGGTCGCGACACCGGCGGTATCGGAGAGCAGCGCCTCGGATATAAGAAACGGCTGCGGATTGAGCCCCATGATTTCACAGATCAGGATGGTCACCGGCGCGATCAATACTACAGTGGTTACATTGTCAAGGAACATCGAGACCAAGCTGGTCACCGCGCCCAGCAGCACCAGCAAGCGCACCGGGTGCCCTTTTGACAAGCGTGCCACCCACACAGCCAGGTACTGGAAGAATCCAGTCGGTTCGAGCAGCGCCACCAGCATCATCATGCCCAGCAGCAGTCCCAGGGTATTGGTATCCAGTGTGGCTACCGCCTCTTCCTCACTGTAGAAGCCCAGGATCAGCCCCGTCAGTACCATCAGGACAGCGCCGCCCAGGGCAGCGATCGACCGGTTTATTTTATCGCTGAAGATTAGAACCAGGGTGACAATAAAAATCGATACGGTGAGGATGGACTCGAGGATCATGGACTGGTATCCGTGGCAATTTGCGGCAGGTCCCAGTTGCGCATCAGCGCAATTCCCAGGTCCACATGCGAAACCAATCCGACCAGCTTGTTTTCTGCATCCACCACTGGCAGGTCGCGCAGGTCGCGAAAGTGCAGCAAAGCAGCCGCCCGTAAAATGCCGCTATCCACCTCAACGCTGACCGGTTCTTCCATGATTTCTTGCACCGGTTGTTTTAAACTGGCCGGATCGGGTTTGGCATACTCAAGCGAACCGAAATTGTGGGCAAATTCGAAGTGTTCAACCAGATGCACAAAATCGGGCATCACCAGCGACAGCAGGTTCTCCAAACGCAGCATACCCACCAGTTTTTTTTCGTGGTCCACCACGGGCAAGGTTCCGATGCGATTTTCACGCATGACCGCCGCCGCCATTTCAAGGGTGGCATCCGTGGAAATAGAAATAACATTTAGTTTCATCGATTCTCGGACAGTCATGATCATTTCCTCCTTGTGGGAAATCTAGTCCGACAGAAAAAACAATATTATTATTTCATAATTTGGAATAAATACCCACCCGGAAAACCTAAAATCGCCCCGACACGCCGGTCTCCCGTCCAAAGGGTGCTCTGCGGGTGAATGACCCTGCCGAAAGATGGCGGGTCTTAGTATTTCCAGCTATTAATCGATGGCTTTCTCTGCCTCAGCCACATCCACAGGCCGCTTCCCCCTTGCCAGCAGCAGGAACAACCCGGTGCTGATCATCCCGGTAATCCCGCCGCCGTACCACATGCTGCGCGGGCCAAAAGTGTCATTGAGGAACCCTCCCCCAACCGGGCCAATCCCCTGCGCCACGTTCCAGGTCAACCCGTAAATGCTCATATAGCGGCCGCGCATGTGTGCCGGTGCAGAGTTGGCGGCATAGGTCGATGAGGTTGGCACCAGCACCAGCTCGCCGATGGTCATAATGACCATGCTCAACCAAAAACCCCAGAAACTTGTGCCCAGAGCCACGCTGCCAACACCTACTGCGTAGAAAAATGCCCCCAGCGCCATCATCGCCTGCGGATTATGACGTTTGGTCCACTGTGTGATTGGAATTTGCAGCAATACCACCATCAGCGCGTTGGTCATGGGGATCAGCCCGTATTTGCTCTCAGGCAGGCCAAAATTGGTCTTGGTATACACCGAAAGCATGACCCACAGGATGGACGCGCTGAACTGGGTGAACAGAAAAGCTGTAACGAAGGATCGGAACGGCCGATCAGAGATCACCTTGCCGTAGCCGCCAAAACGCTCGCTGGCGGACTCGACCGCGTGCGCTGCGGGCAGAGTTTCTTTAGCGCGTAAAGCCAGCAGCAGGCTGTAAAACGCCATCCCGGCAGCTGCGCCAAAAAAAGCCAGGTTGTATGAGGTTGCGGCCAAAAATCCGCCCACAGCCGGGCCAATCGCCACGCCCAGGTTATTGCTCAGGCGCATTAATGAGTAGCCATCAGCGCGTTCCTCCGGGGGAATCAAGTCGGCCATCATGGCGTCCGAACCGACGCGGTAGAGCGGGTTCACAGCCCCCTGCAAGGCCAGTACCACCGCGAAAGTGCCCAGTGAGTTGGCCTGGCTCAACATCAAGAATCCAAGGCTGTTCAGCAGCAGGCTGATCACCATGACCCATTTCCGCCCCAGGCGGTCGATGATTGGGCCGGCGATAAAGGAACTGATCAACCCCATGACCGAGTTGAGCGTGAGCAGCATGGCGGTGAAAGTCAGCGGCATCCCCAGCCGTTCGCTGACGTAAATCATCAGGAACGGCCAGATCATGCTGGCACCGATGGTGCTGATCAGCATGCCGACGAACATAAGCCAGAACTGGCTGGGAAATTTATGTGCGAATAAACGGTGCATGGAACGGATCATTTCACGGACTCAGGATAAGCATTGAATTTTACTATCGAAAGGGAAAAGCGGTCAGAGGAAAGGCGTGTTCAATGACCGTGGATTTCGAATCCATCTAACCGCGTCCCTTACTGGCAACCCGACTCTAAATTAACCGCGGCAACACCCTGATGCGCGGCGCCTGACTCCCGCACTTTCGCTAAACTTAAAGGCGGCGCAGAATCTCCCCTGCCCAGGCTGTTGCCCGTTCCAGTTCACCCTGCTTGAGCGGGCCTTCCCTCCCAGTCACCAAAAAACCGGCCGGGGCAATCACCGGCACCCCGCCTATGGATTTCAATCCCTTTTCGATTTTTTCGGCAGCGTAACCAAACAGCCCGGCCATAAAAGTGTAGATTTTCGAGTCTACATCCTGCACTGACATCCGTGTATCGAATGCAGCCACTTTTACGCCCTTGATTGCATTGGCTGGCAGGTTTTTCAGAAATTCTTTTGGCCTGGCGATCATGCCGAACGCCTGGGTTGGCGATCCAAACACCAATAAGTCCAGGTCCGGCAGCTGCCCGGCATGAACTTCTGCCACAGGCAAAACCTGCACTTCGCCCGCCGGCTCCAAACCGGCGCCAATCGCCCGGGCTATTTTCTCTGTATTGCCGTACACCGAATCATAAATTACCAGTGCTTTCATATAAAGCCACCTCCCTGCTAATTTCCCTAAGCATTGATTATAGGAGGGGCAAGGAACCAATACAAGTGGCAAAATGGTTTCCCCCCTCGCCGTGGTACAATAAATACCGTAAACCGCATTAAATGGGAGTTACCATGGTCAATCCTGATTTACTCGAGATCTTACGCTGCCCCAATTGCGTTCGTGAAAAAGATGGCTTGCTTGATTTGGTCAAGGAGTCCTGGCTGGTGTGCCGCGACTGCGGACGCAAATATCCCATCGTCGAAGATATCCCGGTGATGCTCATCGATGAAGGCGACAAATGGGTGCAGACACCGGTTGACAAGCTGCCGGTCCCGCCCCCACCGGTACAATAGTGGTATATAATAGGCAAGTTGTTTATCGCTGGTACTTATCTTGCAACCTCGCATTGCATCCTTAAGGCTGGAGCAAGCAAGTATTTATGGCTAACCGTCAAGTTCAAATGGCAAAAAAACGTAATCCTATTGACCGTGTTACGTTAATTATTCTGGGTGTTTTTGTAGTCCTGGCGATCATCACCGGGATTGTAGTTTTTTCTACCGCCCGCAACATCTTTAAAAGCTGGACCACCACCAGTATCGGCGGGGTCCCGGTCGATGCTTCGAATGGAAATCCGTCGAATGGTCCGGCTGTTCCGATGGACCAGGTGTTGCAAACAGACGGCCCCCAGCCCGACCCGTGGGATGGAAAGAGCCGTGTCACCGTTTTGGTGATGGGTCTGGATTACCGTGATTGGGAAGGTGGCGACCCGCCGCGCTCCGATACCATGATCCTGGCCACCTACGATCCTATTTCCAATACCGCCGGCATGTTATCGATTCCGCGCGACCTGTGGGTCAATATTCCCGGTTTCGATTACGCCAAGATCAACACCGCTTATTTCCTGGGCGAGGTTAACAACATGCCTGGCGGCGGTCCCGGTCTGGCGGTCGAAACCGTTGAGCAATTCCTGGGCGTTCCCATCAACTACTATGCCCAGGTCGATTTCACCGCTTTCGTACGATTCATCGATGAACTGGGCGGCGTAATCGTCAATGTCGAAGAGCCAATGACGATTTCGATCCTTGGCAGCAATAAAAAAGTGGACCTTGAGCCCGGTGAATACACGCTGCCCGGCGACCATGCCCTGGCCTATGCGCGCAACCGTAAAACCAGCGGCGGTGATTTTGACCGCGCCAAACGGACTCAGCAGGTGATCATGGGCGTGCGCAATCGTGTCCTGAGCTTTGAAATGCTGCCGACCCTGGTCGTCAAAGCCCCCACGCTTTATAAGGAACTGGCTACCGGCATCCGCACCAACATGACCCTGGACGAAGTGGTCAAACTGGCGTGGAAGGTATACCAGCTGCCAGAAGGCAACATCAAGCAAGGGGTCATCGGGGCGGATATGGTACAGTTCGCTTTTTCTGCCGATGGACAGGACATTCTCATCCCGATCCCGGATGAAATCCGTCTGCTGCGCGACGAGATTTTCTCGACCTCGGGAGCAGTTGGCCCAGCTGCGGTCGGTGACGATGACCAGGTTTTAATGGAAGCCGAGGCTGCCCGCGTCTCGGTACAAAACGGCACCACGACCGAGGGGATTGCCAGCAGCACCGCTGAATGGCTGCGGAATCAGAAAATCAATGTGGTGGATGAAACCAACGCCGATCAGCTGTATGACACGACGACCATATTCATCTACAGCGGCAAGCCTTACACCGTGCGATATCTTTCCAACATCATGGGGCTTGAAAATCCGCGGGTGTATAACCGCTATGACCCCAATGCCACCTATGATATTGCGGTGGTTGTCGGGTACGATTGGGCCAACGATAACCCGATGCCGTAAGGGCATGCAGTTTAGCAATTTGTGGATTGTCAGGGTGCGTTCTCTAACCGAACGCACCTTTTTTATTGGCAAACAGCCTGGTGATTGCTGCGATCAGGACAGCGTTATGATCCAAGGGCAAGTTATCGCCCGCCATATACTAAGGGATTGGTCTTACCCCTGGATTCCCTCAGCGACCCTTCGCAGTCCAGCGGCCAAGACTGCGCAGAAAATCATTTATCGTGCGCACGACCAGCGGGAACTGGTCGCGGTGAATGGAATGTCCCGCACCCGCGATATTCACAACCCGCCCTTTTTTCCACAGTTTGTTGATCTTCTCAGCCAGCGCCGGGGTGATAATGGCGCCCTTGCCCGGTTCGCCCGTGATCAACAATCCGGGGCAGGCCAGCCGCGGCGCAATTTCGTGCCAGGGAAAATCACGAATCACGATGGTATTTAAAGCATCTGGGTTGAACTGCCGCTTGGCTTTTGCCCATTGCATGAATTCGCTTTCGTCCCAGCCGGGGTTTTCTACCCGGCCTTTGGCAACCAGCGAATCCAGATCGGTCGCCTTATTTTGGTGGAAGATCTCCCGTACGGTCTCGGGCAGGCGTTCTTTGCCATTGGAGCCAAGCTCCGCCTCATCACGCCAGGGGGGATCGATCAAAACCACCCCGCGCACGACCTTGGGCAGCCTGGCAGCGACCAGGGCGGCCAGCGCTGCCCCCATCGAGTGGCCAATTAACACCGGCCGCACCAGGTTCAACTGCTCGATCAGCGCCGTAATATCCCCGGCCTGCACATCCAATCCGGCTCCGCGGGCATCCAGACCAGAAAGCCCATGACCGCGGGCATCGACCAGCACCATATCGTATTCCACCTCGAACAGCACGGGAATGCGATTCCAGCAGAAGGCATTATCCGACAGACCATGCAGCATGATAATGGGCGGTTTTTCTCCACCGGTGCGGTAGTATTGAACACGCACCCCTTCCCGCTGAATGCTTCCATAAAAAAGCTGCGCCAAGAGCCTCTCCTCAGGAACCTTTTATAAGAGTGTACACAGGAAACCGGGTTGCGTCAAATTTGCTCACGCCAAATTTCAACCGGGGGGAAAACCAAATTGCCATTCCTGAACGGGGATTACGCTCAAAATCAATCGGACAGTGCCGTCCACGCGCTGACCGTAGTATACTAATCTCACCAACACAACCATGGTTCAGGAGCTTAAATGAAACTGTTAATCGCTGTCGATATGGAAGGAATTTCCGGTGTCGTTAACTGGGATCAGGTCGATCCCAGCCATGCTGAGTACCAGCGCTTTCGCCAGATCATGACTGAAGACGTCAACGCCGCGATTCAGGGTGCGGCTTCGGCTGGAGCCACGGAATTCGTGGTCGCGGACGGTCACTGGAACAGCACCAATATTCTCATCGACAAACTGGATCCGCGCGCCCGCCTGAACAGCGGCTCACCTTCGCCGTTTTCCATGGTGCAGGGCGTGGATAGCGGCGTCGATGCCGCATTTTTTATCGGTTACCATGCCCGCGCAGGTTCGCTGAATGCCATCCTCGACCACACCTGGTCGAGCATTCGGGTGGCCAATGTCTGGCTGAACGGCCGCCTCACCGGCGAATTTGGCATGAATGCCGCGGTTTGCGGTCATTTCGATGTGCCGGTATTGATGATTTCCGGCGACCAGACCGTATGCGCTGAAGCGCTCGAGTGGGTGCCCGGCGTTGAAACGGCGCAGGTCAAA
>JAJZTR010000054.1 GCA_021848775.1 Chloroflexota bacterium
GTATTCGCAGATCATTGCCCGGCGCATACGCGAAGCACAGGTATACTGCGAGTTGTTTCCCTGGGATGCACCGGCTGAACAGATCCAATCCATCCAACCATTTGGTTATATTCTTTCCGGGGGTCCGGCATCGGTTTATGAGCCGGGAGCGCCGCTTCTGCCGGATTATGTGCTCGAGTCGGGGAAACCCATTCTGGGCATCTGCTATGGGATGCAAGCGCTCACCCATGCCCTTGGCGGGAAGGTAGCACCCTCCGGTCAGCGTGAATATGGTCTGGCGTCCATCGCAACCGAGCTGGCAAACCCGCTCATTCCGGTTGGCGTCCAGGACGTCTGGATGTCACACGGCGATCGAATCGAAACTCCGCCGCCGGATTTTTCCATCCTATCGCGCAGCGCCAACAGCCCGGTGGCAGCCATTGGCGATCTGGTACATAAACGTTTTGGCGTTCAGTTTCACCCCGAAGTGCACCATACCCCGGGGGGAAAAGAAATCCTGAGGAGGTTCGTGTTAGGGGTCTGCGGCTGCATACCCGACTGGACCGCGGAGTCGATTATCACTCAGGCAGTTGAACGCGTACAGACTCAGGTGGGAGATCAGCGCGTGCTTTCAGCCGTGAGCGGCGGGGTGGATTCGAGTGTAGCCACCGCCCTGGTGCAGCGGGCAGTGGGGGAGCAGCTGGCGACAGTTTTTGTCGATACGGGCATGCTGCGACAGGGTGAGCGGGCGCAGGTGGAGTTGGCTTTTGAATCGCTGCCTGGAGCCAAATTGGTGGTGGTGGATGCCGCAGAAACCTTCCTGACCGCCCTGCAGGGGATCGAGGAACCGGAACAGAAGCGCAAGATCATCGGCGAAACTTTTATTCGAATATTTGAGCAGCAAGCGCGGGAGTTGGGCTCGCCGCATTTCCTAGTGCAGGGCACCATTTATCCGGATGTGATCGAATCGGCTGCTCCGGAGCGCGGGAAGGCTCAGCGCATTAAGACTCACCACAATGTGGGCGGTCTGCCGGATGATTTATCCTTTGAACTGGTCGAACCGCTGCGTTATCTATTTAAAGATGAAGTACGGGCGGTGGGTGAGGCGTTGGGTCTCCCTGCTGAAATGGTCTGGCGGCAGCCCTTCCCCGGTCCGGGGTTGGCAGTACGCTGCCTTGGCAAGATTACCCGCGAAAGGTTGGATCGGTTGCGCGCCGCAGACGCTATTTTCACCAGCGTTTTGACCGCAGACGGGCTGTTGGGCCGCAGCACCATCGATCAGCCCCAGGGGATATCGCAGGCATTCGCGGTGCTTCTGCCGGTGCAGTCAGTGGGTGTAATGGGCGACCAGCGCACCTACCAGGAAGCTGTAGCACTGCGCGCTGTAACCACCCAGGATTTTATGACCGCCAATTGGGCGCGAATACCGCATGAACTGCTGGCGCGGGTGGCCAATCGGATTGTGAACGAAGTGCCGGGGGTAAATCGGGTGGTATACGACATTACCAGCAAACCACCAGCTACGATCGAGTGGGAATAATATTTTATTTCCCCAACGCTTTGCTCCAGGATAAGGTAAAATCAAGGGCATGCACTGTAAACAGCGCATACGAACCGCTCGATCTTTATTGTTGTTGACGGTTGTCATCATGTCAGGGGGATTATTTGCGTTTAAACAGGTGTCTGCGCAGGATGCTGTCGGCAAGGTGGAGGTGACAAGCATCAACAGCGATTCCTTTCCGAGCATGGGAGTCGCATTTGAGGTGCATGATCCGCTGGGCGGCTTTGTCACCGATTTAAAAGCTGAGAATGTGCAGATCCATGAAGATGGGGAAACCAGGCCGGTGAGTTCACTGGAACTGTTGAAACCGGGAGCACAATTTACGATCGCATTCAATCTGTCTCCTGAATTGAGCAACCGGTTCGCGGGAACAACCAGGATGGAAAATATTCTGGCGCGCCTGGGCGTATGGGCTGGATCGCAGGGTGCCAGCACATCCGATCTGGTCAGCCTGGCTACCAATACCGGGCTGCAGCTGATCCGCAGCGATTCGCCACAGGAGTGGAAAACTGCTCTAAACGATCTGGCAGCCATCGATCTGCTGGGCGAGCAATCCAACCTTAATGCTTTGACCCGCGCAGTAGACCTGGCAACGGATGCCAGCACGGACGGCGCGATGAAACAGGCTGTTTTATATGTGACCCCTTTGCCCAATGCGTCGACATTAAAGGCACTGCCCAATCTGGCTGAACGGGCTGCCAGTCAAGGAGTCTCGATTTTTGTGTGGCTGGTAGGATCTACATCGTCGGCCAGTTCCTCGCCTGAACTTTACACAGCGGTGGAAAACCTTGCCACCAGTACCGGCGGCTCCTTGTTTCTATATTCCGGTCAGGAAGCCCTGCCGGATCCAGACGGGTATTTAAATCCGCTGCGCTATTCCTATCGCGCTTTTTATGATTCTGAAATTCAAGCCAGCGGTTCATATGATATTAGCGTGGAAATTCAACGGGGAGACCTCGAGTGGGTTTCACAGTCCCGTCCGGTTTTCATGAATGTACTCGCCCCCAATCCGATCTTCTTATCTCCACCGTCCATGATTGAGCGCTCCTGGAGAGAAGCAAGCGAGACCGGCGAAGCAACCCTGCAGCCTGAAATCGTCGATATCCAAATCGTGGTGGAGTTTAGCGACGGGCATCAGCGACCGCTGCGGGCGTCCCGCCTGTTTGTGGATGCGGAATTAGCAGTCGAAAACACCAGTGAACCCTTCGATGTCTTCCAATGGGACATACGCAGCATCGACACGACTTCGCGCCATGTGTTGAGTGTTGAAGTGGAAGATACGCTGGGACTTACCCGCCGCAGTATCGACATGCCCGTGGACATTACTGTTGAACCTGCTAACGGAGAATCATTAAAAACTATTCTGAGCGGTCAAAACCTGCTCATTTTTGGCGGGATACTGGCCGCCGGCGCGGTTTTGGTTTTAGCTTTAGGATTGTTGGGGCGCAAGGCGCAGCGGCAGGGGGCTGCCAGCCGGCGAGCCTATCAAGACCCGCTGACCCAACCTGTTCCGCAGCACAGAGACTCCCGCAAGGGATCGGCTGCTCAACAAGGGAGCAATCGACCGACCTGGCCGCGGTATGCTATCAGCAGCCTGTCCTCTGCGCCAGCCTGGCTGCTGCGCGTACCCGACACCGGCGGTATGGCGGGCACGACCAGTGGATCGCGTATTTCACCCGCATCCAATCCGGCCAGCGCCATCCCCCTCTCGCGCCGCGAGACGCGTCTGGGCAGTGATGAAAAAGCCGTCAATTACAAATTGAGTTCGGCAACTGTAAGCTCCCTTCACGCACGGATAACACAAACAGCCGGGGGCGGTTTCCTGATCCAGGATGCGGGATCTGTAGCCGGGACATGGGTTAATTACGCACCCGTGCCGGCCAAAGGTGTGCTGTTGCAGCACGGCGACCTGGTACAAATTGGTAAGGTAGCCTTTCGCTTTGAATTGGCAAATCCGCCTGAAGAGCGCCAGCCGCATGTTTCCGACCGGCAGGAAAATCCATGAGACGCATTCAGCATTCTCACCTGCCGGTGACCGCGCTGACTCATCCTGGGATGCGCGGCAAGAACAATGAAGATCGTTACGGTGTAACCGCTTTCCGCATGGAAAAAGCCCCCGAACGTTCATCGGCGCTATTAGCTGTCTTATGTGATGGCATCGGCGGCCACCGGGCAGGGGAAGTGGCGGCAGAAATCGCGGTGAACCGTATCAGCGCGGTGGTCTCTGAGGAAGGTGACACCACGCCACCCCTGGATGTTTTACAAAAAGCCATATCGGCGGCCAGTCGGGATATTTACGAACAGGCTCAGGGTAATCACCACCAGGAAGGTATGGGGGCTACGTGCACTTGCGCCTGGATCATCAACCGCCGCCTTTATCTGGCAAGTGTTGGGGATACGCGGGCTTACCTGCTGCGCAGCGGCGGTATCCGGCAGTTGACGACCGACCATACCTGGATTCGCGAAGCAATTGATAAAGGGTTGATTACCCCGGACCAGGCGGAGGGTCACCCAAACACGCACGTTATTCGCCGCTTTTTAGGCTCGGCACAGCCTCCCGAAGTTGATCTGCGTTTGCGTTTGGATAATCGAGAATCGGATGAGGAAGCCCTGGCTAACCAGGGCATGACCTTGCTTAGCGACGATATGCTGCTGTTGTGTTCAGATGGCCTGACAGACCTGGTCAGCGACGACGAAATTGCCGGCGCTTTGTACAGTCAACCTGCTGAAGAAGCAGCGGAATACTTGATAAAGCTGGCAAACTCGCGCGGCGGGCATGATAATATCACTCTGGTTATTATTCAGGTGCCGCACCAGGCCAGCCTCAAACGCAAGTCACCAGCCGGATGGCTGCTGGTGGGGGTGCTGATCATCGCTGTAACCGGCATTTTGACCAGCCTCTGGCTGAATGGTGCATTCGAAAAACCAGATGAGCCCATCCTAACAGCCACTCCGACGCTGCATGTTACCCTGCAACTGCCCGGCAGCCTGGTGACACCAAGCAGCTCCCCAGCCTTCCCGACTAGCACTTTCCCCCCGCTGCCAACAGCGGTGGTAACCACGCCGCCACCGCAGCCCGCCACGATAACACCCTGGCCGACCAATACCCGGCAGCCTTAATCATTGTGCTCAGATCCAGCCTGTTGAACACTGAAGTTTGATTGCATGGACACCCTACAATCCCTTCCTGAAAATTTCCGGCTGAGCGCCAGTTTCAGCATCAAAGACAGCGGTATGCTGTTGAAGATGAACATCGCCGGCTTCTTGTTGTTGATCCTGTTTGGCTGGTTATTCATGGCTGCCGCGTCGATCCTGCGCCCTGAAGATGCGGCCACCTTTCTGGTTGTCCAATGGACCGGGGTTGAGGGTTTATGGTCGGTGGCAATCGTGCTTGTCCTGATATTTGCCACCATTGTCCTGCATGAAGCGATCCATGGCCTGGGTTTTATGCTGCTCGCCAAAGCCCGCCCAATTTTTGCCTTCCGCGGAGTATATGCATACGCGGCTGCCCCCGGGTATTACATTCCGCGCAACCCATACCTGGTCATTGCACTGGCGCCGTTGGTGGTCATTAGTTTGGCAGGGGTGGTGCTGATGGCTTTTGTCCATCCTGTATGGATAGCACCGCTGGTGCTGGTCTGCGTGGTCAATTCTTCAGGAGCGGTGGGTGATTTATGGGTAGCCTGGTTGCTGCTGCGGCATCCAGCCGAAGCTCTCGCCCAGGATCGGGGTGACGAGATCGAGATCTACGCGCCAGCCGGTCATGGTTTATCGAATGACAGTTATTGACAATTAATATTAAGAATGTCTCCCTTGCGATTCTCATTAAATGGTCGTAGAATCAAATATTGGTTATTAAAATTATTATGTAAGAGGAAAGCAGAAATGCCGGTTTATACCTATCGGTGCGAGAATTGCGGTGTGCAGTTTGAGCGAACCCAAAAATTTAGCGATTTGCCACTGGTGATCTGCCCGGAGTGCAATAAAAAAACTCTGCGCAAGGTCTATACGCCGGTTGGCATTGTGTTTAAGGGGTCGGGTTTTTATGCTACAGACCACCGTTCGCCGTCCGGTTCAACGCGGTCAGCGACGGCCCATTCCGAAGACAAATCCACGTCTGAGACCCCTGCAGAAACAAAAGAAAATGTTGCCAAGCCCGTTGAATCTGGCGATAAATCCTCGTAGATTCTTACGGACAGCCGAAAGCCTCATCAATAGTGGTAGACAGCCCGGACATTCCCGGGCTGTTCCTATATAATCGCGTTATCACTAAAAAAGTGCAATTGTCCATGAGCAATGGAAACTCGAATCTGCCGGCATTGAGAAGTTCGCGCCGGTCATCCGCGGTGTGGGTTATGCGTTAAAGTGAAACCGCCGGTTGACACGGGGTGCGCATGGTGGCGTATTCGGTTGCGGGTAATGGACTGCGAATCCCGGCGAATAAATCATCTTCAATTTGGCGCCCGCTGTTCACCAGGCTCATAGCGCGATAGAAGGATTGCGTGCTCCACAGGTTGGAATTCGCCAAAGACCGGCGGAAATCGTCATGGCCTGGGATTTGAGTCAGGTGGCAGGCAACCGCCTGCCAGACGATATCGCGGTACAGGCTGGTATCCACCCGGGTGGTGACCGCCCAATCTTCCCATGGGGTGGGGCAGCGTTCTACGCCATCCACATTCATGCGGATATCGCCAAATAGGGAGAGATAGGCGTCCCAATCCGCCGCTGTATCGATTAGATAGTAAAGTTTGAGCACCTGATGCGGATCGCCGTCCAGGTTGGCACAGCTGTCGGCTGCCAACACCAGGGCAGCGTGCGTGAACTGGCAGATGGCAATATGATCGGGGTGACCGTAGGCTCCCCTGGGATCAAAAGTGACCACCACCTGCGGTCGAATTTGGCGCAGCAAGGCAGCAATTTGCGGTACCACCCCTCTTGGATCAGCCTGATCGAGGTCGCCGTCGATAAAATTGAGGAGGCGAACCTGGCGTAGACCCAGGACACGAGCAGCCTGAATCAACTCCATCTCCCGTATTTGTCCCAACGCCTCCAAACCGGGGTAGGCATTGTCAAGGCCGGTCCAGCCGCGTTCGCCGCGGGTGGCACAAACCAGGGAGGTCGCCACACCTTCAGCTGCATACCGGGCAAGAATACCGCCTGTACCCAGAGATTCATCATCGGGGTGGGCTAGAATACACATTAATTTCAGCGTGTCGTCCATAAAACCTCCAACTCTTAAAGACCTAAGCTTGCAGATCCATTAATAATTTAGGACTATTACTATCATAAATGTGATTTATTATACGGACTTATGTACCCTTTTACAATATCCTGGAAGCGTCCTACAACCGATAGATTTTGACAGTCAGCTTGTAGACTTTGATAGTACCATCTACCTATGCTTATTTCATGTACGCCGGCGTCTCCTGGCATCAAATTCAGTCCGCATTGCACCCCGGTCAGATACGGGGTAAAATCCATGCGACTCTTGGAGGTAAAGAATGCCAGCAAAAGGAAAAAAGAAGCAGCCGCCGCGCAAAACCGGTGACCAGCGCCGTATGAGCACGCAGCAGGTGATATTTTATGTGGTTTCGATCCTGATCATTTTAGCCATGGTGCTTTCTTTCTTAATCACGCTTTAAGGTCGAATTTCCCTGCTCAACTGGTACCGGCCATTCTCTTCTTGGAAGGACTAATTTAATATGCCGCGCAAAACAAACCGTTTTTGGCTGGCTGCATTAATCACTGCCTGGTCAGTGGATTTTTTGTTTTTTGCTAATTCTCCAGGAATTTCCTTTCTGATATGGGTCGTGATATTGCTTTTGGCTGGCTTATGGCTGGCGCGGAGTGAGGAAGTGCGTCCGGCGGCGATGACCTGGGTGATGATGGGGCTGTTGATTCTCACCGCCGCGATCCCGTTTGTGCGTGTTGAACCGTTCACGGTAGTTATAAGCATCTTATTATCCATCAGCGGTTTGGTACTGCTCGCGGCTACGTATCGCAATGGCAACTGGCTGTATTTCCGCACCTGGGATACGGTGGGCGGGATGCTGACCGTCCTGCTCGCCAGTGCCACCCGCCCGTTTGGTTTATTCAAATCAACGCCGGCAGATGCCGGGGATGGTCAACCGGCAGAGACCGGCCGAAAGTCCTTCTGGAAACAAGCCGCGCCAGTGCTGCGCGGGCTGCTCCTGGCATTACCGGTGGTGGGTGTTCTGGCTGTTTTGCTGTCCGCTGCGGATATGGTTTTTGCAGACCGGCTGAAGGATTTGTTTAGTTTTTTCAACATTGAAAAATTGCCGGAATATATCTTCCGGATGATCTATATTCTGGTACTGACCTTCCTGTTCGCGGGCGTGTACCTGCACACGCTGCTGCCAACCAGGGAAGCAGCGCGCCCCGAACCTGACCAGCCGGTGGTTAAACCTTTTTTGGGATGGATTGAGTCAGTCATTGTGCTTGGAGCAGTGGTGCTGCTGTTCGCCTTTTTTGTGGGGGTCCAATTCTGGTATTTGTTCGGGGGCGAAGCCAATATCACGGCCGCGGGGTATACCTATTCCGAGTACGCCCGGCGCGGGTTCAGCGAGCTGGTCGCAGTGGCGGTGCTCAGCCTGTTATTAACCCTGACCCTGGGCAGTATTGCCCGCCGCGAGGGGAAATGGCAGGGCACCATATCCACAGTGTTAACCGCTGCTTTGCTGGCGCTGGTGTTGGTGATCCTGGGCTCTGCGTTACAGCGGTTGCTGCTCTACGAGCAGGCGTATGGTTTTACCCGTCTGCGTACCTACACTTTGATTTTTATTCCATGGCTCGGTTTGCTCTTGCTGGCAGCTATTGGATTGGAAATTACCAAACGCGGTGGTCGGTTTGGGCTGGCACTGCTTATCGCGGCGGTAGGTTTTGGCCTGGCCGTCGGCGCATGGAATGTGGATGGATTTATCGCCCGCCAGAATATCGAGCGCGGAATCCGCGGTGAGGAATTTGACCGGGCTTACCTGGGTGAATTATCCACGGATGCGGTGCCAGCCATGTTGAAGTATTACCAGCAGCCTGAACTTGATGATCCAATACGCACCAGCCTGGGCGCGGAATTGTCCTGCCATGCCGCGTTTTTGAAGGAAGAGGGGCAGCTCTCATGGAAATCGTGGACGATTAGCCGGGTGGTTGCCGAAAACCAGCTCAGCGACGAAGATTTTTCAGCCTACCCGGTGGATGTGTCTGAAGGGGTCTACACCGTGACCATTGGCAGCGAACAGGTTCCGTGTATTGAATATGGCGGGATGGACTGACCCATTAATTATCGAGACGTGTGAGGAAAAAGGGGGGCAGGAGTTGAGATTGGCGCTTCTATCCCCCTTCAAAGTGAGATTGCGGCAGGGTGAGGATCAAGGCGCTTCCCTTCCCCTGCCAGCGCGGGCGAAATAAAAAATTTTCGAATCGCCGCATATTCAATGGTAAAATGACCCTATGCTAAAACGCTGGCAATTCTGGGTGGGGATCGCGGTTAGCGCGGTCTTTTTGTATTTTGCCCTGCGCAATTTGAAATTGGGGGAAGTCTGGGAAGCCCTTAAAACCGCCGAATATATCTGGCTGCTGCCGGGCATCGCTGTCTATTTTATGGGCGTATGGGTACGCGCCTGGCGCTGGCATTACCTGCTGAGACCGCTAAAAAAGATCCCAACCAAAACGATGTTCCCCATCGTCACCATAGGCTACATGGGCAACAATGTGTTCCCGGCTCGTGCCGGCGAAGTGCTGCGCGCAGCCATTTTGAAGGACCGCGAAGGCGTGCCCATTTCAGCCTCGCTTGCCACCGTGGTGGTCGAGCGCATTTTCGATGCGGTAGTGATGCTCGGCTTCGTCTTTTTTAATTTAGGCGCATTGGAAAACCTGACCCACAACTCCGGCTTTATTGGCAACATTAAGCAGCTTTCCATCTGGGGGGCGGTGATTTTCCTGGGAGCGTTGATCGTCTTTTTGTTGGCAGCCATGTTCCCGCTGGTAACCGAGCGTATCACCGTCAGCTTGATTAACCGGATTGTCCCCAGCCGGTTTCGTGAAAAAACAAACGGGATTGCCCTAAAATTTCTGACCGGTCTGGAATCGCTGCGCTCACCCAAGGATGCGCTGATGGTCCTGTTCACCACGGTGATTATCTGGGTGTTCGAGACCGGTAAATACTGGTTTGTTATGCAAGGCTTTGATTTTCAGGTCAGCTTTTTTGCGTTGATGCTGATGAACGGTATTGTTAATCTTGCCACCACGCTGCCATCCGCACCGGGATATATCGGCACTTTCGACGCACCGGGGATAGCCGTTCTGGTCGCTTACAATGTGCCGGCTGCGATAGCTGCAGGCTACACCCTGGTTTTACACGCCGCACTCTGGTTCCCGATCACCATGTTAGGCGCCTACTATTACTTCCGGCAGCCGCTGCGATGGGGTAAAGATCTGGAAAAAATCAAAAAAGAACAGGAATCGCTGCCAGCCTGAAGGAGCGTTTATGAATATTGCCATCATTGGTGCCGGGATTGGCGGAATGGCTGCCGCCCACGACTTTGTCAATGCAGGTCATAAAGTAACCATTTTCGAAGCCGCCGCCGCAGCGGGTGGTTTGGCCGCCGGTTTCAAAGACGAAAAATGGGACTGGTCGGTGGAGCATTTCTACCACCACTGGTTCCAGAAAGACCACGATATTCTTGGATTGATCGATGAACTGGGACTGAAGGATAAAGTGTTCTTCCCACTGCCCAAGACCGTGGTGTATTACAAGGGCGAGTTTTATCCGCTCGACAGTGCCCGGGCTGCGCTCACATTCCCCGGATTCAGCCTGATCGATATGGCGCGTTTCGGTTTTGTGACGGTCTATTTGCGCTACCTGGCGGGTTGGAAACCACTGGAGAAGGTCACCGCGCATGAATGGATGCGCAAGTATTATGGTGAAAAGCTGTACCGGGTTCATTTCGAGCCGCTGCTCGAGGGTAAATTTGGCCCATACTATAAAGACGTCAACATGGCCTGGTTCTGGGCGCGTTTTAAGGCGCGCAGCACCCGCCTGGGTACCTTCGAAGGTGGTTTTCAGGCTTTTTCCGACCTGTTTGCAGACGATCTGCGCCGGCGCGGGGTCGATATCCGCCTTTCGACGCCGGTGGAAAGAATCGAACCGCTGGCGGGCGGAAAAATCAAGCTGCACCTGCCGGGCGGCAATTCGGAAGTTTTCGACCGCTGTCTGGTCACGGTTGGACCGGGTTTGCTGGCCCGCATGGCGCCTGACCTGCCCCAGGACTATCTGCAGGGACTATTGAACCTGAAAAGCATGGGCGCGGTGGTGCTGGTCATGGCGCTGAAGCACCAGCTCTCGGAGAAGGGGTACTACTGGTTCAATCTGCCGAAAAGCGCCGGCTACCCCTTCCTGGCGCTGGTGGAACACACCAATTTTGTCTCCCCTGAGCATTTCGGCGGTGATCATATCGTTTACGCCGGCGACTACCTGGAAGCCGGGCACGAATATTTCGACCTGACCAAGGAAGAATTGCTGGAGCGGTTGCTGCCAAAGATGACCAGCTTCAATCCCAAGTTCTCACCCGACTGGGTGCGGAAGACCTGGTTGTTCCGTACGGCTTATGCCCAGCCGGTACCCTTGGTTAATCACTCACAGAACATCCCTGCGATCGAAACCCCGCTTGAAGGCCTTTACTTTGCCAGCATGAGCCAGGTATATCCCTGGGACCGGGGTACAAATTTTGCGGTGCAGATCGCCCGTAAAGCTGCCAGTCAGATGATGACGGACGGCTCGTTAAAATAGCTGGAAATGAATAACAATAGCCGGGAAGCACCATTAAAACTTAATAACATTGACCGAATTTACCAATGTTAAAGAATGTATTCTCGGCGAATCATTTTTTTTGGCATGAACCATGAGATTCGGGCAAAACGAGAGACGCGCAATATTTTTGGGTTGACTGCCACCTATGGACTATCAGCCTTTCGTAGAAAACAAAACCACCATATATGGACTTGTTCTATTTTCGAAAACCGGATTTGCGGAGTACAACGGCAACTAAAATATCACGAATAAAACTGATTTTCCACCGACAATTTGTTAAGGTTAGATAAGTTAAAGTTTGTCAAATTTTTAGATGGGCGTAGGTGAATCGGCTTGTTAAACCCCCTCGTTTCTGTTAGAATGAGCGCAGTGAATTACGGGGATACCAGCATAACGACCTTTCATTAGCATACCCGTTGCTAAGCTCCCAAAAATTGATGTTTTCCCTTAGTCCCTCGGCGTTGCCGCGGGCTTTATTTGACGTTGCTTTTTCAAAATAGTCTGGAGTGCTGCGTATGAATGCCCAACAAGCCTGGCAGGCCACTATAGGCCAACTGCAAATGGAAATGCCCAAAGCAGCCTTCGATACCTGGGTACGCAACGCTGAATTGGTCAAGCAGGATTGTGGCCGATTCACCATTGGAGTGCAAAATAATTACGCGCGCGATTGGCTGGAGAGCCGTTTAGGCAGCACTGTTTCACGCCTGTTATCCGGTTATTCGGATGGCCCTGCACAGGTGGAGTTTATTGTCTGGCATAAAGAGGTGGAGCAGGATTACCCGGCCTTGCAGGATGAGCCCGGTCCATTTGTAGCCGCTGACACCCCCACCAACCGCACATTAATCGGCCGCTATCATTTCGATAATTTTGTGGTTGGCGCCAGCAACCGGATGGCACATGCCGCCTGCATGGCTGTGGCAGAAAATCCGGCCAAAGCCTACAACCCCTTATTCCTGTACGGCGGGGTGGGGTTGGGAAAGACTCACCTGCTGCATGCCATCGGCAATGCTGCGCTGCAGCGCGGTCTGCAGGTGCTGTATGTATCCTCCGAGGAGTTCACCAACGAACTCATTAATGCCATCCGCACGCACAATACCCAGACCTTTCGTGAACGATACCGCAGCATCGATGTGTTCTTGATCGATGATATTCAGTTCATCGCTGGAAAAGAATCTACGCAGGAAGAGTTCTTCCACACGTACAACACCCTGCACAACCAGGAAAAGCAAATCGTCATGTCCTCTGACCGGCCGCCAAAAGCGATGGTCACCCTGGAAGAACGCCTGCGCTCGCGCTTCGAGTGGGGCCTGACGGTGGACATCCAGCCGCCCGATCTGGAAACGCGGATTGCCATTTTACGTTCCAAAGCTGAACGCGCGATGCGCGTGGTGCCCCCGGAAATTCTCAACCTGATTGCACGCCAGATTCAGTCCAATATCCGCGAGCTGGAAGGTGCTCTGACCCGTGTGCTGGCTTATGCTGATCTATCTGGTCAGCCTTTGACCGCGGAAATGGTGGAGATCACCCTGGCGGATATGATTCCGCAGCGCGTCAACACGGAGCCGACACAAATCGTATCGGCGGTTGCGGCCGCCTACGGGTTGAAGAAAGAGCAGCTGCTAGGCCGGGACCGCTCGCGCGATGTGGCTTTGCCGCGCCAGATTGCCATGTATTTGATGCGCGAGGTGGGCAACGCTTCGCTGCCGCAAATCGGCGAGGCGGTTGGCGGGCGCGACCATACCACCGTCATGTATGCCTGCGATAAGATCAAAGATTTAATCGAACGGGACGACCGGCTGCGCCGCCAGGTTTTGCAATTACGCGAGCAGTTGTACGGTAATCGCTGACCTTCTAAAAAAGAATTTTGTTGAAAATCGCCGGTGGGTGGTTAAAGGGGTCCCGCCGGCGATTTTTTATTTTTTAACACCGGCATTTTCACATACCTGAACATCTCAGTGGTGCAGGGTGGGTTGACCGACGGCAAATAGTTTTAGACCAGCAAGGATATGCGCAGCCGCGAAATCCAACCTGTCAGCATGCTCGTTAAGGAGAAAATCGGGCCGACCGGATTTACGAAAGTCAGGGAAGATTTCCTCCCTCTCTTTCCGATCCACACCTTCAGGGTGGCCTAATTCGGATAAAACCAGGCTGATTATCGCCTTAAAAACTTTGTTATAATTCGGCTCATGAAATATCACATCTGGACCGAAGGTTGTCAGATGAACGTGGCCGACTCGCAGCGCGTTGCTTCTGCACTGGAGCACCTGGGGTATCAAGCCTCCCCCAGAGCTGAAGAAGCCGATGTGGTGGTGATGAACACCTGCGTGGTGCGCCAGTCCGCCGAGGATAAAGCCTACGGCCGCCTCAGTTCGCTGAACAAAATCAAAAAACACCGCCCCGACATGGTCATCAACCTGATGGGCTGTCTGGTGGGCGTCAAGGGCAACGCCAAAGTCGCCCAGCGTTTCCCGTATGTGGATGTTTTCTCGCCGCCTTCCGACCCGATGCCGCTGGTCGATTATTTGATCAAGCGCGACGGGCGCGAGATGGAAGCCACCGAAGTGGCGCAGCGTTTTGCCTGGCAGGACGAGGATCTGGTGCTGCCGGTTGAACAGCGCGGCAATCTGGTGAGTGCCTTCATCCCAATCGTATACGGCTGCTCGCACGCCTGCACTTATTGCATCATCCCCTACCGCCGCGGCATCGAGGCCAGCCGCCCGCCGGAAGAGATTATGGCCGAAGCCCGTGCGCTGGCAGCACAGGGTGTCAAAGAGATTACTTTGCTCGGGCAAATTGTGGACCGCTACGGCAAGGAACGCCCGGATTACCCCAACCTGAGCGGCTTGCTGCGCCGGCTGTCCAATGTGGACGGCATCGAACGCCTGCGCTTCCTCACCTCGCATCCCAACTGGATGACCGACGAACTGCTGGACACTGTCGCCGAGTTGCCAAAGGTCATGCCGCATATCGAGGTGCCCATTCAAGCCGGGGATGACCTGGTGCTGAAAAATATGCGCCGCGGTTACACCAACCAGCAGTACCGCGAGCTGATCGAGCGCATCCGCGCCCGCATCCCGGGCGTTTCGATCGCCACCGATATCATCGTCGGCTTCCCCGGCGAGAGCGAGGAACAGTACCAGCAGACCTATGAGCTGCTGGCAGACCTCAAGCTGGATGTGGCGCACCTGGCGCGCTATTCGCCGCGGGCGGGGACGGTCTCTGAACGGCGCATGCCCGATGATGTACCCGACGAAGAAAAATGGCGGCGCTTCCGCCTGCTGGAAGAACTGCAGGAGGGGATCGCCGGTGAAATCCATGCCGGGTACCTTGACCGGACGGTCGAGGTGCTGTTTGAGGAACAGGTTCGCGGGCGTTGGAAAGGACGCACCCCCACCAACAAGCTGGTATTCGTCGAAACTGAAACCGATTTGCGCGGGCGGGTTTTGCCGGTGCAAATTACCCGCACCGGCCCCTGGTCGATGCAGGCTCGTTTGCCGGCGGAATGAAAAAAAGCTCCCTGCTGATTGCCGGGCTGGTCGTCGCCGCGGGGGTCGCAGCCTTCTCTGTCTTTTTTCTTTCTTCGCGCACCTCGCCGCGATCGGTGCGCGTGATGCAGTGGATTCGCAATCCGGGGTCGCACCCGGAATGGGCGGTAGAAGCAGGTGAGCGCTGTGGCAGCGCGCCGTTCGCCATGCCGACCGATGGTTTTATCGGCTTTCTGTGGAATGATTCATTCAACCCCGGTCATCACCACACCGGACTGGATATTTTCGGCGGTCCAGACCCGGGTGTAACCCCGGTGCTGGCGGCTTACGATGGTTACCTGACCCGGCTTTCAGACTGGAAATCGACGGTGATCATCCGCATCCCGCAGGATCCGCTGCAACCCGGACGCCAGATCTGGATGTACTATACCCATATGGCAGATCCACAGGGCAATTCGTTGATCGACCCGGCCTTCCCGCCGGGAACCGCAGAGAAGTTCGTCGAGGAGGGCACGCTGCTGGGGACGCAGGGCAATTACTCGGGCACGGCGGGCAACCCGACCGGGGTGCATTTGCATTTTTCCATTGTGCGCGATGATG
>JAJZTR010000055.1 GCA_021848775.1 Chloroflexota bacterium
CTCCACGGGTTGAAAAGCGCGGTCCTTCGATGGTGATATATACCCCGCCTTTATGTACTGCTGCGCCGCTCTGTTCGGCTGCTTCAACCAGCAGTTGGGACAACTCATTACAAAACGGGTCTGCCACTCCGACATGGGCTACCAGACCTTCTCCAAAGAAAGTGGCATTACGGTGTCTCGTTAAATCTACCACCTGATCGGGCACAACCATGCTGCCAGGCTGATAATCATGGCGCAGCGAACCGCAGGCACTGACACCCACAACGAATTGCACACCCAGCGCTTTCATTGCATAGATATTTGCGCGATAGTTCACGTCAGACGGCATAATGAAATGCCCAAGTCCATGCCGGGCTAAAAACGCCGCCTGACGTCCGTCCAAACTGCCGATCATGATCGGTGAGCTGGGTTTGCCAAAGGGTGTCTCCATCTCAATGGTACGGACATTCTCCAATCCGGAGAATTTGTAAAAACCAGAACCGCCGATGACGCCTAAAATGGGTTTTTCTGCCATGGTTCATCCTGTTTAAATTCGTTCTAGGTGTGAAAAAATTTTAATAAGGTAGTTTAATCTTTGGGTGCAATATCCACCCGCATCACCGTCTGCCCGACTCTAATTTCATCTCCCGATACGAGCACAGTCATGGTAAGGACGGGTTCCTCGTTGAGGAAGGTGCCGTTGGTTGATTTCAAATCTTCAACCCACCACTGATTATGGCGGTATGCCAGCCGGGCATGGCGCGCTGACACGGTTTCATCCATTACTGGAACCGCGGCGGTCGCATCACGACCAATGAATAGTTCGGATTTTTGATAACTGGCAGGTTCAAACTCATCCATGCCAATACGTGTTAGGGTAATGGTTGGTGCTTTTTGTGATGCCAGAACCAACGAGTGGATGCGTAAATCACGCCACAGGGTATATAAAGCCCAACCCAAAAAAGCATACAGCGCAGCTGCCAGAAAAATGCGAAGGATCAATACGACGATTCCGCTCATAATCTATTTCCATCCTGCGAGGTCAGTTGCGCCGGAGAGGTGCCGGTTGAACGGCTATTTTGTTGTGACTCTTCACCGAAGATCAGGCTGGTACCAGCCATAACGATAACATCACCAGGTCGCAAGCTGTGCGTGGTAATGCGCTGCCCATTAACATATGTCCCGCCCGTGGAGTTGAGATCGAACAACACACACTCTCCGTGGATGATGCGAATCTGCGCATGGTCTCGCGACACACGAAGATCCGACAGGACCAGGTCATTGCCTTCGCGCCGCCCGATATTCGTCACCGGCGGTTTGAGCGGGAAGATTCGGTTGCCTTCCAGGATCAGGAACGGACCTGAAAGCGATCCGGCAGGTAGGGATTCGCCTGGGTCAGTATCGGTGGCAAGGACCGCTGTCGAACTGATATCAATTTCCTGAAACGTCAACACGACCCTGACGTTTTTGCGGTCCATTTCCCGGTCTGGAACAAAACGCACTTCAGGTTCTCTGGCAAACGATCGTGTGAGCTCACTGGACAGTTCTGTGATCACGCGTGCCAGCCATTCCTGCCAGTCGACCCGGTCTTCCCAGGCATCACAGTTATCGGGATGCATCATGATGTTGATTCGATCCGGCAGGGGTTCATCCGATTGCGAATCGAGTCCGAGCTGATCGCGCAGTTCAGACATCAGCGGAATTGCCAGTCTGGGTTGAGCATTGCGCCACGGCAGGCGATTCAGGGTGTTCTCGATGAGCGCTTGCAAGCGATTTTCTAAACGGTCAAATTGGGAACTCATATCTTATAATTATAAAGCGAGATCGAAGGAAAGGTCTATGTCTTCGGGATTTAAGGAAATTAAGCATACTGCCGATTGGGCGTTGGAGGTTTGGGCGCCTGATTTTTGCGGGCTGTTAAAACAGGCAGCACTTGGCATGAATTGGTTGATGGGCGTTGAACTCGTTAAAGCGGAGCGTATAGATCAAACGATTATTATAACCGCCGCTGATTTTGAAACCCTGCTGGTGGCTTTCCTGAATGAGATTTTGTTCCATATGGAAACTGAGTCGATTGGTTTTAATGAATTCGACATTCACCTGAACGATTTTACCCTTGAAGCTCGGTTGCAGGGGGCTCGGCTGCAAGGGATGAAAATAGCTATAAAGGCTGTGACTTACCATAACCTGGAAATCAAGCGAACCCGGGATGGTTTGGAGACCACAATCGTGTTTGATGTCTAATCGATGGATCCTGAAAGGAAGGAGGATCATCCATGGTCAGATTACAGGATATTCAAAAAATAAATGATTACGAGTGGGAAATTCCCAAGACCCACCGGCCTGATATGCGTGTAGCCGTAAGATTATTTATTTCCCGGAGATTGTTGGAAGAATCACTGGATGATAAATCGCTGGATCAGGCTGTCAATGCAGCTACGCTGCCCGGTGTAATGGAGCCCGTGGTGGTCATGCCGGATATGCACCAGGGCTATGGATTTCCAATCGGTGGGGTAGCTGCAACCAGGCTGCCGAACGGTGTGATTTCTCCCGGCGCGATTGGCTATGATATCAACTGCGGCGTGCGACTGATGGGGTCTCAAATTGAATTCCAGGCAGCTGAACCGTACTTTTCCGACATGGCAGCTGCCCTTGATCGTCATTGCCCCAGCGGAGTAGGGACTGAAGGGGCTTACCACCTCAAGGAGTCAGAACTAGACCAGGTTTGCCGGCAGGGTGCCCGTTGGGCATTAAAAAAAGGCCTCGCGACTGAGGAGGACCTGCTGCGGACAGAGGAAGGGGGTTGCCTGGAAGGCGCGGACCCGGGTAAAGTCAGTTCAAGGGCCAAGAAACGCGGTTTAAGCCAGCTCGGCACGCTGGGGGCCGGGAACCACTTCATTGAGGTGGAAGTGGTCGAACAAATCTACGATCAGGAGGCTGCCAGGGCGATGGGGCTGCAGGAGGGCAGGCTGGCATTGCAAATTCACTGCGGCTCGCGCGGGTTCGGACATCAGGTGTGCACCGATTACGTACAGGAACTACAAAGCGCGGTTCATCGTTACGGGATTAAACTCCCAGACCGCGAACTCGTTTGTGCTCCATTGGACAGCCCGGAAGGTAAAGATTATCTGGCAGCCATGCGCTCAGCGGCTAATTATGCATTCTGCAACCGCCAAATTCTTGCTCACGCAGCCCGGCAAGCTTTCGCAGAAGTGCTGGCAGGGAAAGTAAAGGATTGGCATTTGCACCAGGTATATGACATTGCCCACAACATGGGAAAGATCGAGACCCATCTGGTTGGCGGAACTAAAGTTAAGGTCTGCGTGCATCGCAAGGGGGCAACCAGGGCGTTTGGTCCAGGTGCGCCAGAATTACCGGAATCTTATCGGTCAATCGGGCAGCCGGTGCTGGTACCGGGTAGTATGGGAACCGCTTCGTGGGTCCTGGTTGGGACCGAAGAAAGTATGGCGCGTTCATGGGGTTCCTCCTGCCACGGGGCTGGGCGCGTGATGAGCCGCAGTCAGGCCAAGCGCGAGATTCGCGGCGAGAAGCTCCGCAGCGAACTGGAAACTAGCGGTATTCATATCAGAGCCGGATCACTGCCCGGCCTGGCGGAAGAAGCTCCCCAAGCCTACAAGGATGTGGATGAGGTGGTGGAAACCGTGCATTCAGCGGGGATTGCGCGCAAAGTGGCGCGCCTGCGGCCTGTGGTTGTCATTAAAGGATAAAAAAAGGCTGGTGCTCCACTGAAGCACCAGCCTATACAACTAAAATTTAGCGTTCCATACTGATCACTTGATGGTCCCAGTTATGCCAGTCGCCGAAGCGTTCATTGAGGATGCGACGGCCTTCGCCAGGGCATGGCAGCCCGATTAATTCCAGGTCGGCGTCCACCATTATTTTTATTAATTCATGGAAACGCACCTTGGGAGTCCATTTCAACTGGGTATTTGCGCGCGTCGGGTCGGCCATAAGGTAATCCACCTCGGTAGGGCGGTAATAGCGCGGATCGATGCGAACATAGTCTTCCCATTTCATTCCAGCGTAACCAAAAGCCTCGTCCAGGAATTCGCGGACCGAATGGGCTTCTCCGGTTCCAATCACATAATCATCGGGTTTGTCCTGCTGCAAAATCAGCCACATTGCCTCGACATACTCTGGCGCGTAACCCCAGTCGCGTTTAGCATCCAGATTGCCAAGATAGAGGTGCTCTTGCTTTCCTGCTTTGATGGCTGCGACAGCTCTGGTGATTTTTCGGGTGACAAAGGTTTCACCGCGTCGGGGGGATTCATGGTTGAACAGGATGCCGTTGCAGCCGTAAATTCCATAGCCTTCGCGATAGTTGCGGGTCAGCCAATAGGCGTAGAGTTTGGCTGCGGCATACGGACTGCGCGGCTCGAATACCGTTGTTTCACTTTGTGGGGGTTTGGCGGAACCGTACATTTCGCTGGAGGAAGCCTGGTAAAAACGCTCATCAAAGCCGCTCTTGCGGATGGCTTCCAGGATGCGGATGGTGCCCAGACCGGTGACATCTCCGGTGTATTCGGGCATGTCAAAACTAACACGGACATGGCTTTGGGCGGCCAAATGGTAGACTTCTTCGGGGCGCACATTGTAAATAATGTTGGAAACCGTTTCAGCGACAGAAACATCCCCATAGTGCAAGAATAGTTTTACGTCACCCCCATTGGGGTGCGGATCGTGATAGAGATGGTCGATCCGGCGGGTATTAAAGGTGCTGGCACGCCGGATGATGCCGTGAACTTCATAGCCTTTATGCAGCAGCAACTCAGCCAGATAGGAACCGTCTTGACCGGTGATGCCTGTAATCAGTGCTTTTTTCACTTTAGCCTCCCATGCGGGATCTTATTATCGAATTAATGGAGCGCGCAGGCTGCCCGAAAAGCAAGTATAAAGGCAGAAGTCTGACCTGTCAATTAATTGACTGCTACCGCAAATCTCGCAGCGAAATAACAAGGATTTGAGTGCGAGGCGCACAAGATTTTAGATTTGCGGCTGAAAGAATTGCCGCTAATCAAAGGTTGGTGGGTCTACGCCTCAGGTAGTTGCCGCGCTTACCCCATTGTGTTTCTCCCATTGAAAGCAAAAAGGGGTGCCCAGATGGACACCCCTTGCGATCTTATATCGTTCAGGATTAGACGTTGGCTGGTTCCTCTTTTTTCGCTTCTTCCGCTTTGCGGAAAACGGGCTGTTTGTTCTCTTCATCCATATCCACGATAACCGTATCGCCTTTTTGGAACTGGCCGGCCAATACGCTAATCGACAGCGGACTTTCTACGTGTTTCTGCAGTGCTCTACGCAGCGGACGAGCACCAAAAGTCGGTTCGAACCCTACCTCAGCCAACCATTTGCGGGCTGCGTCGGTGATTTGTACACCCAGGCCGTGTTCAGAGAGTCGTTCACTTACCTCTTTCATCTGCAAGTCGACGATTTCGTACATCTGCTCGATGGAGAGCGGAGAGAACATGATAATCTCGTCGATGCGGTTGAGGAATTCCGGCCGGAAGGTGGTTTTGAGCGCTTTGTCGATCTTTTCGTGCTGAGCGCGGTCCTCATCGTTGCCGGCATCCCGCAGAAAACCCAACGTACCGCCCTGGCGAACGAATTCGGTCCCCAGGTTGCTGGTCATGATCAAAACGGTATTGCGGAAGTCCACCACCTGCCCCTGTCCATCGGTCAGCCGGCCGTCGTCCAGGATTTGCAGCAGGGCATTCCAAACCTCAGGATGCGCCTTCTCGATTTCATCGAACAGGATCACCCGGTATGGGCGGCGGCGCACAGCCTCGGTTAATTGACCACCTTCTTCATAGCCAACATAACCTGGAGGAGCACCAAACAACCGCGATACGGTATGCTGCTCGCGGTATTCGCTCATGTCAATGCGCACCAGGGCTTCTTCGTCGCCGAACATGAATTCCGCCAGCGCCTTCGCTAATTCAGTTTTGCCAACCCCGGAAGGGCCGATGAAGATGAATGATCCAATTGGACGGCGCGGGTCTTTAAGACCAGCGCGCGCCCGGCGAATGGCATCAGAAATGGCGGTGATGGCTTCGTTTTGCCCGATGACTCGCTCCGAGAGACGTTCTTCCATGTGCAGCAGCCGTTCAGCTTCGGATTCCATCATCTGGCTGACCGGGATTCCGGTCCACTGCGCCACGACATCGGCGATATCGTTGACATCGACGACTTCGTCCAGTTTATGCTCGGTTTCCCATTTGTCACGGAATTCGTTGAATTCTTCTTCCATGCGCAAGCGTTCCGCCTTTTTTCGCGCAGCCCGCTCATAATCCCGTTCCACACCGGCCAATTCTTCCTCTGCCATCAATTTGTCCAGTTCGGTCTTCATTTGCTTCAGATCAGGCGGCAGCGAGAAGAGCGCCACACGCAGTTTGGCAGCGGCTTCGTCCATCAGGTCGATGGCTTTATCCGGTAAGCGGCGGTCCGGCACATACTTAGAAGATAGCCTCGCAGCCGCGACCAATGCTTCGTCGGAGAAACGCACTTTATGGTGGGCTTCATAGCGGTCGCGCAAACCATGCAGCATCTTGATAGTGTCATCGATGGTTGGCTCGTCGACATAGACAGGCGCGAAACGGCGTTCCAAAGCAGTGTCTTTTTCAATGTGCTTGTGATATTCATCGAGCGTGGTTGCACCGATGCATTGCAGCTCGCCGCGGGCCAGCGCGGGTTTTAGCATGTTCGAGGCATCCATGGCACCCTGGGCCGCACCGGCACCAATAACGGTGTGCAGCTCGTCGATGAACAGGATGATCTCGCCCTCAGACCGTTGAACTTCTTCAATGGACGCCTTGAGCCGCTCCTCGAACTCGCCGCGGAAGCGGCTGCCGGCGATCATGGCACCCAGGTCGAGGGAGGTGACTCTTTTTCCCATCAGAATTTCGGGTACATCGTTGGTGGCGATCTTTTGCGCCAGCCCTTCGACGATGGCAGTTTTTCCAACGCCAGCTTCACCGATCAGCACCGGATTGTTCTTGGTGCGGCGGGAGAGGACCTGCATCACGCGCAGGATTTCATTATCGCGGCCGATGACCGGATCCAGTTTGCCTTCACGCGCTTGCTGTGTCAGATCAATGGAATATTTTTCAAGTGTGCGGTAGCGGGTTTCGGCGCCTGGGTCGGTCACACGCTGACCACCGCGAAGCTGCATAATCGCATCCAGCACCCGCTCGCGGGTAATTCCTGCGCCTTCCAGCAGCCGGGCAGCGGGCGTGTTGCGTTCGCCGAGGATGGCCAGGAAAAGGTGCTCCGTTGAAATATATTCGTCCTTCAACTTGCTGGCTTCTTCGTTGGCTAAATCCACGATCCTTTTAACACGCGGTGTAATAAAGATCTGTCCAGCGCCGCCGCCAAAAATACTGGCTTTTGGACTGGTGCGCAGGATATAGTCGAGCCGCTCGGCCAGGGTTGCCGGGTCAACTTTTAGAATCTCAAGAATTTGCGGAATCACACCCTGAGGCTGTTCGATCAAAGCTAGCAGTATATGCTCGCTGTCGATCTGGTTGTGCCCATACCGCTGAATGATTTCAGCAGCACGTTGAGCCGCTTCCTGGGCGCGTTCAGTAAAACGATCAAATCGCATCATAAAGGTATTGTCCTTGGTAATTTAATCTATTCGGACCTCGTACACAGATTATAGCATCGCGAGATTAACAAAAGCCATGTGAAGTATTAGAGGAATATAAACATTCCTTCAACCTGCACCATTGGTTCGTTTGGTTCTGTACCTGCAAGATTGATGCCTATGCCTGGTATGCGATTTTTCCTTCAACAATGGTCAATACCACCTGAAGGTCATCATCCAGTAACACCAGGTCAGCATCGTGCCCGACTTCCAATACGCCTTTCTGGTGGGCAATTCCAGCCGCGCGGGCCGCGGTCAAGGTGACCACTGGCCAGATCTCTGTCAGCGGGCGGCGAATATTGTTGTAGAAGTTACGCAAGCCCTGGTCCAATGGCGTGCAACTGCCGGCCAGGGTGCCGTCAGCCAGATGCGCGCTGCCCAGTTCCATAGTCACCATGCGGCTGTCGAGACTGTATTCTCCATCCGGCATCCCGGTAACCCGGATACTGTCAGACACCAGCATCATGCCGTACGGGCCTTTCGCCTGATAAAGGATTTTTTGAACTGCCGGGTGGACGTGAATATTGTCAGCAATGAGCTCGCAGCGGATTTCAGGCATGGTCAGGGCCGCGCCAATCACTCCCGGGTTGCGGTGGTGCATTACACCCATCGCGTTGAAACAATGCGTCACATGCCGCACGCCATGTTGGACGGCAACCTGCATTTCTTCATAGGTTGCCGCAGTATGACCGGCGGATACAGCAATACCTCGCCTGGCGCACTCGTCCATCAACCACAGGTTTTCGGGGTTTTCAGGCGCAAGAACCAGCATCCGCACCATTTCGGTGTCCAGAAGTTGAGAAATGAGTTCACGGTTTGAAGGTGAACGAATCAATTCGGCAGCGTGGGACCCAGCCCGGTTCGGGTTTAGGAAGGGACCTTCCAGGTAGGCTCCGAGCAAAGAGGCGCTGCCAGGACTGCTCCCGTAAACGTCGGAAATGGTTTGGATCACGCGGAAAATATCCTCCTCAGCCGCAGTCCAGGTTGCAGCCAGGAAAGAAGTGACACCGTGTCGGGGGAGAAACGCAGCGATTTCACGTAATCCGTCGTTGGATGCATCCATCACGTCATGACCGAGCGCGCCATGGATGTGCAAATCGATGAAACCGGGAAGCAGATGTTTACCATACGCATTGATTTGTTTGATCCGGGTCGTCAGTAAAGTATCGGGGGGGATGCCTGCGGCTAGAGTTCCGATTGCCCGCCCTTCGATAAGCAGCCATCCTGGCTGGAACAGCCCGGTCGGGCTGTAGATTTGTGCGTTGTGAATGAGGATTGGTTGAATCATAATCTTCCCTTTGATAACACCATGGGTAGTTTGATTTTAGCATTTTGATGGGTTTTTGTGCGGTTTTCAAGAGAATAGCCAGATCGTTATCGAAAATTGCGGTGAAAACTTCACCATTCGCATGGGCATAAACGAGGTCTGCTTATGAAACCAGTGTAAAATTATTTTCGATGAATGGGCCATATCACTTTTATTCTCCAAATATCCGTCCGCTGCAGAAACGTAAAGACCTCGCTGCAGTCGCCAATCTGGTGGAACTATGCTTTGCTGAAACCATGGATCCCGACGGTCGCGACTATATCAAGCATTTGCGATGGCTGGCACAGGGTTACACAGGGTGGGGCGCGAATCCCTTCGAAAGGCTCCAACTGCCCGTACAGGGTTTTCTGTGGGAAGAAGACCAAATAATCGTCGGAAACCTGACCTTGATTCCCTTCAGCAGCAAAGGTCGAAAATATTTCCTGATTGCGAATGTGGCAACGCACCCGGGTTATCGCCAGCGGGGCATTGCACGCAAGTTGACTTTAACTGCCCTTGATTATGCCCGTACGCATGGAGCAGCTTCTGCCTGGCTGCATGTGCGGGATGATAATCCTGTCGCTATTGCTTTGTATGAATCTCTTGGATTCGCAGAGCGTCTGAGAAGAACCATTTGGCAATGTGATTCGTATATTGAACCAGGACTAACGGATTTACAAAATGGTGTGCAAGTCGGAAGGCGCCAGCCGCGGGATTGGCAACAACAATCGGCGTGGCTTGACAGGGTCTACCCGCCTGAAGTATCCTGGAATTTGCCCTTGAATAAAAACAGGTTGGAACCAGGGATGTTAAAATCACTGCAGCTGATCATGTCGGGCGAACAGGTTGTGCACCTGGCCGCACGTAAGGAGAGTGAGCTAATCGGGTTGGTCACCTGGGAACCGTCTCGCATGTACGCCGATACACTATGGCTGGCAACCGATCCAGATTCAGAAGATGCTGCAGTCCAGTCCTTGATGATCGGGATCCAGAAGGCGATGCGCAGAAAACGCCCTCTAATGGCGAATTATCCCGCTGAGCATGCACAATCGGCCTTCATAAATAGCGGATTCGCGCCGCACATGACATTGATTTGGATGGAAACAGGATTTTCCTCGGAAGGAGTCTAACGTGAAATTTCTTGTACGCTTGCTCACGAACGCTGTAGGCCTGTACTTGGCCGTATATCTTCTCAAAGGCACCTATATTTTCCCGAACTCGGAAAGTTGGGTGAGTTTCCTTTGGCTGGCATTGATCTTTGGTCTGGTAAATGCTTTTATCCGCCCGCTGCTCATGGTGGTCAGCTGCCCCATTATCGTGTTGACACTGGGGCTAGGCACGCTGCTGATAAACACCCTGATGTTCTGGCTGGCTGGATTAATCGGAACTCAGTTTGGGGTGGGTTTTACGGTCAATGGCTTTTTAGGTGCTTTCCTGGGCGCGTTGATCGTCAGCATTGTTAGTTTTATCCTCAGCCTGTTTTTCAAGGACCGTTAGACCGTCCACATCGTACGAAACATTTATATCAAGTATTAAAGAGCAGGGGCGGCCACTATCTACCGTCCCTGCCTAATATTTTTGGAAAATTTGCGGATTTATTTAATTTACGGTCGGATTTCGCGGTTGAAGCGAAAAACCTCCATTCAATCTAGTCCTCACCGGTCAATCCGGTTTGCGAACCTTATTCTGCAGGCAGGGTGAACCGGAGAACCAGGTTATTGCCTGCGTCACTGACCCATACATGCCCTTCTGCATCCACTTCGATGCCCGAAGGCAGACCGAATCCGTCAGATGACGGGCTGTAATCACCCCAGCCGCGCACAAATTCACCATCCGAGGTGAATTCCAGCACCCGGAACCCTTCGGGGTCGGTGATGAACACATGGTCTTGTCTGTCGATTGCGATGTAAGGTTTGTTTTCAAGCGAGGAGCCGTACCATGCCGAAACATCCCAATACCGGACAAAGACACCCTGAAGCGTGGTCACGTCGAATGTGAAGATCTGCACGCGTTGATTCCAGGTGTCGGTAATGAAAATTTCGTCCTTGGAGTTGATGGCAATGCCGACCTGCTCATCAAATTGACCGGGATCGAAGCCGGGAACGCCAAATTGCGAAATGAACGTTCCATCCTCGTCGAACACGACGATACGCTTGTTGCCGGTGTCTGAGATGTACATCAGGCCCTGGGAGTCGAAGGCGATATCGCGCGGGCCCCAGAAGGCGTCAGGCGTCTCGCCCTGGCCGAAGTAACCCCACATGCTGATGAATTCGCCTTCGGGGCTGAACTTTTGAATGCGATGATTCCACGTATCCGTCACAAAGATCGAACCGTCCGGTCCAACGGCAATTCCCCAGGGCTCATAGAAGGTCCCTCCGGGCGCGTCGCCAACCGCGGCATCGGCAAAGGATCCCCAGGAACGGATCAGACGACCGTCGGAGTCGAATTGCTGGATACGGTTATTGCGTGAATCCGCCACAACCATCGATCCATCAGCGCCGAAGTCAATTCCGCGCGGCGCCTGGAACTGTCCCGGCTGGGTGCCGGACTGCCCGACGACACGGTCGGAGGTAAGCAAGGTCATGCCCGCGAGGTATGGATTGGTTTCTTCCGCGCTTGGGATTTCCGGAGCAGCACCGTAATTCCAGATTTGCGCGATGATATCCTTGCGAATGTACATGCGCAGCTGCTGCGAAGGGTTCCAGTTGGTAAGCGTCAGATCAGTCCGGCCGGTTACCTGGGCATACTCTGTGTAATCCCGGTTGAGCCAAATCTGAAACAAAGCTGAGCGCATTTCTGGCGACTTGATTGCATTCCATATCCGGTCCCAGCTCAGGTTATAGTAATCCTGCATCGGCCACCACAGGCGGTTGTATTCATAATAAAGATAATCGCCGCGCGTGATCGAGTCTAATTTGCCCCAATTTTTGTAGCCCGCGATGATGATAGGGCTGTCCGTTAAATCCCGAGTGGGATTGTCACCGAAATAGCGTTTGTTGGGAAAATGGCGGAAATACCACCAGAAGGGGTAATTGGCATCGCCATCGTAAGCCACGGCGATATCCAGCCCGCGGGTGGTGCGCCTGGATATTTCTTCCACCTGCGCCAGAATATCTTTCGGGCCTCTGGCCGCATGAGCAAAGACTAGAAACTCCTCGGCAGTATCATATTTGACATACGAGGCGGTGGCTGCTGTCCGCATGGTGAGGACTGCCAGGACAATGGAGAAGATAACCACTGTGACTCGCAGGATTTCATTCGATGTCCAGTCGTAGAGCATCTTGATAATTCCCCAGGCAGAAAGTACCAGGGCAATTGCCGAGAAAAAGAACAAACTGGTCGACCGCAGTTCCTCAAGCGTGTTCCCCTGGAAAGGGGGTTGGGCACCAAGGAGCGAGCCGAGGAATCCGCCCAGGCTGGTGATGAAGATGGGGATTAGCAGCAGGGCAATCCAGCTGCGGTTCTGGGTGAACCGTTTCCAGGGAGTGGTATCCACCAGCCAGCCAAAACCCCAGCCAGCGGTCAGCAGCAGCGGCACCGCGATGTGAACCGTCAGCCAGGGCATGCGCTCACCCGCGAAAGTGTACGCTAATACGGAGGAAATCGACCAGAAAACCAGCAGGCTGAGCACGGGAAGCCGCAAATTTTGGTTGAAAATCTCAGGCTGCTCAGGTTCGGCGATGGCTGTTCCGGGTTCCGGTTCCAATCCGCTGGCGATGCCAGTTTGAACCTCGGTATGATTTGGTTCCACCGATTCAATTAAGTCGGGTTCTTCGACAAAAACAGCCGGAACTTCATCCATAGTGTTAGCCGGGCTGTCTGTTGGTAGCTGCGACCAACGGCTGTATTTGCTGCCAAAATAAACAGCTAAAAATGTGCCGAAGACAGCGATGTATTCATAAATGGGGATCTGAATCAGAAAATAGTAGTAAAAAGGCTGCTCTCCGCGATAAACCGACTGCTGTGATAACCAGTATCCCAGACTACCGATGATCCCGGTGAAAAAGCCAAAACCGTTGGTGAAAAAGGTGGTGTAAAAAACCGTGAAAATGGCGTAGAAAATGGCAAAATTCTGCAGCCAGAGTTTAGGCCGCCACTTCAACCCGATTAAGGCAGCCACCCCGGTGACGATTACCAGGAAAATCGTCGAGCGTATAATGCCAGCCTGCGAATAATCCAGCGGGTCCCAATTGGTACCAATCAAGGAGCCTATAATCTTGATGGGGAACGCGGTTAGTTGCGGCATTATCAACGTGCCGGCAAGGATGAGCAGATCGAAAGAACGTTCCTGTTTCAAGGCCTTCCAGCCAAGGGATCGCAGCAGCACAAAAATCGCGATCACTGCCAGCACGACCGCGATCAACCCACCTCCACCCTCGGCAATTTTTATCCAGCCGATGGTTTCCACCACTTCCCCGGCCGCCTCTGACTCAGGCGTGGCCGCCGTGACCGCCCGGTTGGCGATGGCATTCCAGGCTGCTGCCCCGAGGGTGAGCAGCAAAACGCCCAGCGCTCCGGAAAGTGTGATCAGAAAAGTGGTGCGTGCTTTTGTCTCAGGCCAATGTGCGTGTGCGATGCGGGTCATGAATAGAAAGGCCAGGAAGATCAACAGCTGAGCTGCGTAAATGAAGGATGTCTCTTTTGTGGCAAAGTGCAGCGCCGTAACGACCGTTATGAGGTAAAGCGAGGAGACCTTGCCATCCTGCAGGTAACGCAAGACCGCGTAGATGGTCGCAACTGCATACAGAGCCACGAAGGCCTCATTGCGGGTATACCGCCCGTAGAATAATAGATAGGGCGAGATCAAGAAGAGAAAACCGCCAATTAATGAACCCACCCGGCCAAGATATTGCCGGAAACCGAATAAAACGAGTGCGATGGTGGCAATACTGAACAGGGCAGCAGGGGTTCGGGCAGAAACATCATTGTCGCCGAAGAGGAAGTAAGATAAAGCGACCAGATGGAATTGAAACGGCCCGTGGGTCATTGGATCATGCGAATAACCCAATCCGGAATACAAATCGTAAGATGGGGTTACATGATTGACTTCATCATGGCTCATCACCCGTTCACCTAAAATATAGAAACGGCTGAGGATCGCCAGAATCAGAATAATTGTGATTATTAATGCTTCAATTCGGAATTGAGGAAATGCTTTAAAAACAGGCCGGTCTAACCACGAGGTGGAGTCTTGTGTTTCAGCAATTGTGTCCATAGGCTCAGTATCGGCTCGGAGTGAGGATGTAGGAAAAAACGTAATTGACTATACTTTAAAGCAGATATTCTTGCAAGGTATGGTACCGGCAGGGTTCATTTATTGGGATTGGCTTGGTTGACAGTTCAAGCCACCAATTCTATACTCAAGGGAATTGGCAAATGTGAGGGAAAAAGCAGTTAGGCACGGATCGGTCAGCAGCATTTACCCAAGGCTGTGCTGACATCATCAAGTTCTTCTGACAAAACCGAATATAAGTCCAATTGAAATAAGATTAAATCATTGAGGGAAACCTATGAAATCGACTCAAGACCCAACCGAGCACGGAACTCCTTTTGCAAACTCCTACTGGGTAGTTCCAGGCCGTTTCCTGGCAGGGGAATACCCCGGAGCGTATGAAACTCAGCAGGCGCGTCGCAAACTCACCAATTTGCTGCAAACCGGGATCAAAGTGTATATCGATCTGACACACCCTCAAGACGGGCTGGAGTCGTACCACGAGATTCTAAAAGAAGAAGCTGCCGAGTTGGGCGTGGATATCGAAATTTATCCACATCCCATTGCGGATTTAGATATCCCCGAGCCGTTGGAAATGAAGGCCATCCTGGATCAAATTGACCAGGCGCTGTCGGATGAGAAAATTGTTTATGTTCATTGTTGGGGCGGAATTGGCCGTACCGGGACTGTGGTTGGGTGTTACCTGGTTCGGCATGGCCTGGACGGAGAAAACGCTTTGAAGCAGCTGGCGGAGTTGCGGAAATCGACACCAAAGTACAGGCGAGAGGCGCCTGAAGCACCAGAGCAAGTAAAAATGGTGCGTGAGTGGCGAATCGGTTGGTAGTGCCGGATCATTCGGCATCGGGTATCCCGCCAATTGATCAATTACTGTCTTCATTATTGAGGTAGTAGGATGAACTTTGATATTCGTGAATTTACCGCGAAGGATATTGACCAGGCTATCGTGTTATGGCGCTCCTGCGAGGGAATTGGACTAAGCGCCGCCGATGAACCAGCCATGCTCGAATCCTATCTTCGGCGCAATCCGGAGCTTAGTTTTACCGCCTGGCATGACAGCGAATTAATCGGAGCGGTGCTTTGCGGACATGACGGACGGCGCGGGTTTTTGCATCACCTGGCGGTGCATCCAGGCTATCGCCGGCAGGGAATCGGGCAAGCACTGGTTTCACGCTGAGATCGG
>JAJZTR010000244.1 GCA_021848775.1 Chloroflexota bacterium
ATCCAACCCGCAGGAATTTGCCACCCAAATGCTCGAGGACACCGTAAGCGCCATTCAGGATGACGGTGCACCTCATGGTGAAAGAAATTTCGTGATCTACAATCCCCCTTTGGTCAATAAAGAACTTGGCATACGCAAAAGCGCCATGTCTGAGGGGATACGCCTGTCCAGTGATCTATTAACCTATCGGATACAGACCTTGATTTTTGCCCAGACCCGGCGGGCAGCCGAGGTCAGTTTGCGCTATTTACGGGAAAATCATCCCTCAATTTCCACAAATTTATATGCCTATCGCAGCGGTTATCTCCCCGGTGACCGGAGAGAGATCGAAAATGCGCTGAAAACCGGGGAAGCGCGAGCAGTCGCTGCCACAAACGCCCTTGAATTAGGCGTCGATATTGGCTCGATGGATGCTGTGGTGATCCTTGGATATCCCGGGTCGATAGCAGCGACCCGTCAGCAGTCCGGGAGGGCTGGTCGAAAGATGGAACCAGCGATTGGTATGTTGATTGCTACGGCCAATCCGGTAGATCAATTCCTGGTCAATCATCCTGAGTATTTACTGGAAAGATCCCCTGAAAAAGCCCTCATCAATCCGGACAATCCGTTGATTCTGTTGCAGCATTTACGTTGTGCTGCGTTTGAACTACCGTTTGGCATGGATGAGGGTTTCGGCAGGCTGCCGGCAGAAGTCGTCGGGCAATATCTTGATGTATTAAGCCAGTTAAACGAGGTCCACATCTCGGGAGGACGCTATTTCTGGACCGCGGATAAATATCCAGCTCAGGAAGTTTCCTTGCGAACAACCACTCCCGGCGCGGTTCAGCTGCGCACGGATGAAGACGGGTTGATCACCACAATCGGAATGGTGGATACCGCCAGCGCTCATTGGATGGTGCATCCAGGCGCGATTTATCTCCACCAGGGCCGTACTTATTGGGTGGCATCGCTTGATCTGGATCAAGGGAAGGCGATTTTAAAGGCAATCGAAAGCGATTATTTCACAGAGCCCTTGATCGACGAGCAGATCGAAAAGGTGGATCTCTACCAGAGTCAGGATGCGTCTGCCGGCATAATCCATCTTGGCGAGGTAGACGTGACGACCCGGGTCACCGGTTTCCGCAAAACTCGCTGGTATACCAACGAAAACATCGGCGCCGGGGAGTTGTCCATGCCGGCGACAAATTTGAGGACGGTAGCCTATTGGCTGGCAATCTCCAAAGAAGCCATTGATACGCTCGCCCAGTACAATCTTTGGACCGCATCACCGATCAATTACGGCCAGAATTGGGATAAACAGCGAAATTTGGCACGGGAACGGGATAACTTTACCTGTCAAAATTGCGGACGCATCGAAGGCTCTCACCCGCATCACGTTCACCATAAAATCCCCTTCCGCCAGTTCACCTCGTACATTCTTGCGAACCAGCTCGACAATCTGGTGACTCTCTGCACGACCTGCCACCGTCAGGCAGAAATGATGGTGCGCATGCGCAGCGGTTTGTCAGGCCTGGCTTACGCATTGGGACACCTGGCCCCATTGTTCATTATGTGCGACACCAATGACCTCGGTTCTCATTTCGAACCTCAATCGGATTTGGCGGACGGGCAACCGGTTGTGATCCTTTACGATAAAGTGCCTGCAGGCATTGGGCTGAGCGAGAACATTTATCAGATACACCCGCAACTGATGAAGGCAACACTTGACCTGGTGAGCTCCTGCACCTGTCAAGATGGATGCCCCTCTTGCATTGGTGTATCAGGCGAGAATGTCGCCGGGGGCAAGGAAGAAACCCTGGCATTGCTTCACTTGCTTAATGACCAGCCGCTTCCAGTATAATCACCGGTATTAAAATGGACGATTCACTTCTTAACCGTTTAAAGTCTTTAGGGGTTCAACTGGGCACATCACAGGTGAAATCCGCTCGATCCCCAGGAGATAGCGTACCGATCGAAAAAGTGGTGACCGGGTTCGAACATACCACCCAGTTTGGTTCTGCATTCCTGGCCGATGAGCGCTTCCCTGAAAATTATGTTCATGGCACCATTCCGTTTTCGCAAAAAGTCGATTATGGGATTCTGGGTGAATGGGCAGGCTACCCAAACCTTAATCAACACCCTCTGGAAAATTTTGTATTTCTGGACACCGAAACCAGCGGCCTCGCGGGCGGGACAGGTACCTTTGCGTTTATGGTCGGGATCGGGTGGTGGGACTCAAACGGGTTTCACCTGCAGCAATCTTTTCTGCGCGAACCGGCTGAAGAGACCGCCATGCTGGCCGCCCTCGATGAGATTCTGACTCCCTTTCAAACCGTGGTGACTTTTAACGGGAAATCATTCGATATTCCCCTGCTCAATGGACGCCATATCCTGAGCGCATTAAAGTCTCCATTTGCAGAGATGCAGCACGTTGACCTTCTAGCGCTCTCCAGACGCGTCTGGCGCAACCGGCTTCCGAGTCGGGCACTTGGATCCCTTGAACAGGATATTCTGTCGGTAGAGCGCAGTGAGGAAGAGATTCCCGGGTGGATGGTTCCGGAGATGTACTTTGAATATCTTAAATCGGGAAACAGCAGCCCCATGGCAGGCGTGTTTTACCATAATAAAATGGACATTCTTTCACTGGCTGCGTTATTCCTGCACCTTTCCAATTTGCTTAGTAATCCCCTGGACTGGCTGGCGGATGAAGGCCTGGATCTTATTGCCATCGCTAAGTTGTATGATGAAACTGGTCGCCGCGATAAGGCGATATCCTTGTATGAGCACGCCTTAACTCTGGGGGTGCCGCGTCCATT
>JAJZTR010000056.1 GCA_021848775.1 Chloroflexota bacterium
ACTGGCGGTTGAAACGACCCTTCCCGCCGAGGACGGTGCCGTCCACATCGATCTGGATGTGGCTCAGGAGTCAATCCAAAAGCGGGCAGTGATCTACGACCGCATGGGCGACGCGCATTACGATACCGTTTCCGCATTCATCAAATCGGTGCGCGGTTCCGATCCGGATGCCGCCTTGTACTGGCTGGCAAAGATGCTGGCTGCGGGCGAAGACCCGCGTTTTATCCTGCGCCGGCTGCTGGTGCTGGCGGGGGAGGACATCGGCCTGGGCGACCCCAACGGCCTGGTTGTGGCAGCCGCAGCCGCCTACACCTACGAATACATTGGTTTGCCCGAGGGAATTTATCCGATTGTTGAAGCCACACTCTACCTCGCCACTGCGCCAAAATCCAACTCTGCCGGGGCGATTTTTAAGGTACAGGAAATCCTCGAGAATGAAGGAATAGGCCCGGTACCCACACACCTGATGGACAACAGCCGCGATGCGCGCGGCCTGGGGCACGGCCAAGGCTACCTTTATCCGCATTCATTCCAAGACCACCACACCGGTCAACAATATTTGCCCAATTCAATGCTTGGCCGCATATTCTACAAACCCTCGGACCAGGGTTACGAAGCCGAGGTAGTTGAACGTGTGGAGCGCTGGCGTAAAGCACAGGCGGCTGCCCTGGGATATGAGTACCCGCCAAAGGACTCAGAAGATGACGATTCTGCTGCTGATCCGTCACGGGGAAAATGACGTTATGCTGCGCCATCTCACGGGACGCACACCGGGTGTGTCCTTGAATGAGAAGGGGCGTCAGCAGGCGGAGAAATTGGCGGAGGCGTTAATCCATGCACCGTTGAAGGCAGTGTACTCCAGCCCTCTGGCGCGTGCGGTTGAGACTGCTCAGCCCCTGGCCCAAAGCCACAATCTGATTGTTCAAACCCGCCCGGCGTTAATCGAGGTGGATTACGGCGAGTGGCAGGGGCGCACCTATAAGCAGCTTGGCCGCCTGAAGATGTGGAAAGCGCTGCTCGAAAAACCATCGCAAATTCGCTTTCCCGGGGGAGAAACCCTCAGTGAAGTTCAGCAAAGGATTACGGCTGAGCTGGAGGGATTGATCCGTGAGTGGCAGCTTCCGGCTGACCCGAAAAAAAAGCCCGATCAAGTGATAGCGGTGGTTGCACATGCCGATATCATCCGCCTGGCTCTGGCATATTATTTGAACATGGCGCTGGACGATTACCTGCGGTTGTGGGTGGCACCAGCTTCATTATCCGTTGTTCAACACGATGGCAGCGGGCGGCCCAGGGTGCTTAACATTAATCAGGCAGCCCATTTCACCTGGCCTGAGCCGCAGCCGCCTAAAACGCACCGGAAAAGCAGCTAACCACTATAAATTATTAAAATTACGATAAAAAATTTCGGATTAATACTTTTCTTATGACCGCATGCTATACTAGTTGTCTATAACAAATTCAACAATCCATATTCTATGGATTTTTCACTGAGATAAGGAGAATAAACGATGATGATCAGCAAAGAACTCAATGATGCCATAAACCTTCAAATTGGCGCTGAATTCGGCGCATCGCTGCAGTATGTGGCGATTGCAACTCATTTTGATGGGGAAGGCTTGAAGAAAATGGCAGAACTTTTCTACAAGCAAGCCGAAGAAGAAAAAGAACATGCCATGAAACTTGTAAAATATCTGGTGGATACAGGCGGCGATGTCCGCATCCCGGCGGTGGCAGCCCCCAAAGCTGTTTTTGAATCAGCTGAAGAGGCTGTGAAACTATCCCTGGATTGGGAAATGGAAGTCACACGCCAGATTAATGCCCTGTATGACATCGCCCGCGGCAAAAACGACTACGCCGGGCAGAATTTCCTGGATTGGTTTGTGGAAGAACAGGTTGAAGAGGTCAGTTCCATGGACAACCTGCTCAAGGTCGTCCGCCGGGTTGGCGAAAAGAACATTATCATGATGGAAGCCTACCTCTCGCACGGCGACTAAACATTCTTCATGAAACAAAAGCGGGCGCAAATTTCAGCGCCCGCTTTTTTATATTAGCTGAAAGCCAGCACCCAGATAAGCCAGACGATCATAACCAGGACGCCAAAGGCGAAGCGGGCGACCACCCCCCAGCCGCAGCCGAGTGCCAGTCCCTTGGTCGATTCGAGCGCCTTGCGCCAATCCTTGATGCGCAGGTACTCGACCAGAAAGATCCCGGCCATGCCAAAGAGCAGCCCGCCTATTGGGGGAAGCAGGATGCTGCCCACAATCGCGCCAACCAGCGCTACCCCGATCGACAACCAGCTGGCGCCGCTGACGCGGGCATTGGCACCCATCATGATATTGTCCATCAGACCCCCGGTGATGGTCAGCAGGGTGATGATGCCAAAAAAGATGCCCCCTGAAAGATCAATGCCGGTAACCAACAGGTAGACCAGCGCTGAAAGCCACATCAGCCACAATCCGGGCAGAATGGGCAGCAGCAGCATTGCCAGACCGGCAAGCATCACACCGCCGATGATCCAGGGGAAGGTTGCCGTTAAAAAGGCTTCCATTGTCCTTAGACCGTTTCCCGTTCGATAACTTCGATGCCGCCCATCCACGGACGGAGAACATCAGGCACTACCACCGAACCATCAGCCCGCTGATAGTTTTCCAGAACCGCGATCATTGTTCGCGGCATGCCGAGCCCCGAACCATTGAGGGTATGCACCAGGCGGGTCTTGCCGCCGTCAGCCGGACGGTATTTGATGTTGGCACGCCGTGCCTGGAAATCGGTCACATTGGAGACCGACGAAACCTCCAGCCACTCTCCGCAGCCGGCAGCCCATACTTCGAGGTCATAGGTAATGGTGGACCCGAAACCGATATCCGCGGTGCACAGCTGTACCACACGGTAGGTCAGCCCCAGACCGGCGATGGTTTCCTCGGCAGCCACCAGCATTTTCTGCAGTTCTGCCTCAGAATCTTCTGGCTTGCAGTACACATACATCTCGACCTTGTCGAATTGATGCCCGCGTTTGATTCCGCGCACGTCGCGCCCGGCGCTCATTTTTTCACGCCGGAAGCAGGGGGTGTAGGCGGTATATCGCCGCGGCAGGCTGGCTTCCTCGAAGACTTCATCCATGTGCATGCCGGTCAGAGGCACCTCGGCGGTCGGCACATTCCAGAAATCTTCTTCGACATCATGGTACAGATTGTCGATAAATTTGGGCAGCTGCCCTGAAGCGTACAGGGTTTGTGCTTTGACCATGAAGGGCAGGTAGCGTTCCTGATATCCCTGCCGGATATGCAGATCGAGCATCCAGGCGATCAAGGCGCGCTGCAATCGCGCGCCGGCTCCGTTCAGGATGTAGAAGCGCGAGCCGGTGATTTTGACACCGCGCTCAAAATCGATGATGCCAAGCTGCGGGCCGAGATCCCAGTGCGGCAGAGGCGTGAAATCATAGGCTGGCACTTCGCCCACCTGGCGCAGCACAACGTTATCGTGCTCGCTGGTGCCGTAGGGGGTGCGCGGATCAGGCAGATTGGGGATGACTGCCACAGCGTCCTGCAGCTGGATGTCCACCGTGCGAACCTGATCATCAAGTGCCGCGATTTTGTCCCCTAATTCGCGCATGGCATCGATCTTAGCCTGACGCTCGGCAGGTTCCTTCATGCGTCCTATTTCTTTGGAGACATTGTTGCGCTCGGCCTTCATCACCTCGACTTTGCTGAGCAGGGCACGGCGGTTCTGATCGAGCTGCAAAACGGTATCCACGAGGCTGCCATCCATTTGACGGACGCGCAAAGCCTCACGCACGACTTCAGGTTTTTCGCGCAATAGGTTAATGTCTAACATGGTGACGCACCTCCCGGCTATTTAATAACAAACCCCCACGCTCGCGCAGGACGAGGGGGGATCTACTCGTGGTGCCACCTGCTTTCGTTGTGCGCAGCACAACCTCTGTGGAAGATAACGGTTCCAGCCGGCTCCCTTACGATGGTTAACAAACCATCCCTGCGGGAACGATACCAGGGGGGATTTCACGGATGCACTTTGCCGGCTCGCACCACCCGCCGGCTCTCTGAAAAAGCCTGTCCGTTACTTGACCCTGGGCAACTCTTTAGAATCAAAATTATAACCGAGGGAAGAGTGCTGTCAAGATGGATCTGGCTGGAAAGGCAGAGACGATAAATAATGAAACGAATAGAAACGAATAGCCTGTCCACCGCGCACCAGGTTATCGATGCGGGAATCTCTGACGGATTGTTAAGTTGCATGGGTTGGCGTTAATACCATAGAAAAATATTCTACTGGTCAAGGGGGAGCTGTGTAGACTAAACCTTCAAATGGTGCGTTCAAGCCCGAAACGCACCCTACGGTTTGCTTGCGGCAATGGAAATAATGTGTATTACAATGGTTTTGAATCGGGTTCAATGGAACAAGGGAGATCAATCCATGGATTTCAAAATTGCGCGCTGGATTGGCCGGGGGTTGTGTATTGCCTGGTTCTCCCGCGAGAAATCCGGCAATTTCCTGATGGATGGATTCGCAGCCGGTGGATGACCAGAACATTCGCTTCTCAGGCAGGGAGTATCGCAGGCAAACATCCCCTGGTGCGGGTGTCGAGCCGCTGCCGGACGGCGGTTTGCGCCTGTCGATTCCAGCCGGGCCGGCCAGAAGTTACCGCGTGGCACAAATCGATGACACCCACAAGTTGCCCCGACGTGATTTCAACTGGCAGACACCCTTTGCCCTGAGTCTGCGGGCGTGGGTTTCAGAACCAGACCTGCCTGGAACCTGGGGATTTGGCCTGTGGAATGATCCCTTCTCTGCTTCACTGGGTTTGGCCGGGACTTTGCGCAAGCTGCCAGCCATGCCCAACACCGCCTGGTTCTTCCATGCTTCACCGGAAAATCACCTTACCCTGCGCGATGGCTTGCCTGGCAGCGGATTCCTGGCAGCTGTCTTTTCGAGCCCATTGACACCGCCGTTAGTCCTGAGTCCAGCGCTAATCGGCCTGCCGCTGCTCGCCTGGCGGGCTGCCGCCCGGATGGTCCGCCGCGCAGCTCGCAGCTGGATTAAAGAAAGTTCAATCACCCTGGAACTGGATCCGACCCTCTGGCATGAGTACGAGATAAGGGCTGGTGACAGCGGCGTACGCTTCAGCGTTGACGGTCAGATTGTGTTGGAAAGCGGGGTAAGCCCGCGCGGAAGGCTGGGTTTGGTGATTTGGATCGACAACCAGTACGCGGCCTTTACCCCACAGGGTCAATTGCATTACGCCGCGTTGGAAAACACAACGGATGCCTGGCTGGAAATCCGGGATCTGGCGATAAACTCCCTAGTTTAATTGGCAGACAGCGTACTGTTCAGCACGCTGTCTGCACACCCAATCTCCCAAACCTCTCCAAATCGGAGGAAGAGGCTTGTAAATGCTCAGTCCCCACCGAGCATTTACCAACCGCATCAGGGAAGGAATAATTGAAGTATCAAACCCACCAGCAGAAGCAGCCCGTAGCTGCGATTCTGGTAAAAGGCAGCTGCCACAAAGTATAACGGCCAGCTCTCAGCGGCAGGTCCGGATTCAGGCTTTTCAGACGGGCGGGGGTGGCTGAAAACCTTGATCACCGGCGGCAGATAGTACCAGGCCAGTACCACGATCAGCATCACTGGAGAGAAGAACCCCGCGATCACCAGACCAAACACAGCCAGGTATTGGAGAGCGATCATCCCCAGCACTGCGTAGCGGGAGGCCGTTTCGCCAATGATCACCGGCAGGGTGTGAATCCCCTTGGCTTTGTCTTCTTTGAGTTTATCGATGTGTTTGCCGAAAATAACGGTGGTTGGACCGATGGCATAGGCCAGTGAGGCGATCGCCACATACCAATCCCACTGACCGGTGATGACGTAATACCCGCCGCCAATCATCAGCGGCCCCCAGGTGATTAAAACCGCCAGCTCACCCAGGCCAATATACTTGAGCGGCCAGGTGTAAAACAGAACAAAAAAGGCGCCGGCCAGCAGCAGCCAGAAGGCCAGCCAGCCGTTGACAGCAACCAGGTAGATCCCGGCTGCCAGGGCGATCAGCCCGGTGATTCCAGCATAGACCATGTGGGTTTTGCGCGACCAAAGCCCCTGTTCGAGCGGCTGCGGCCCGTATTGCGTGCGGTAATAATTATCTTTATCCACCCCGCGTGAAAAATCGGTCAAGTCGTTCAGCAGATTATTGGTGGCATGCGCGAAAATCAATCCAATCGCAAGCGCGCCCCAGCGCAGGGCATCGAACTGCCCGGCTCGCAGGGCTAACAACCCGGCTATGGCAGCGGAAATGAAGGTCATGATTAGCACAGCGGCGCGCGTGGAAATCAACCAGCGCGATATGACATCCAGACCATCCCATTCCTCTTTATTGATGCGCGGAATGACTTGTAAAGCTTTTACCCACATGCGTACATTCATTTCGATCTAATTCTCCAAAAAGAACTCATGAGGAGAGCTGAAAAAGCGGTCGAGGTCAAATTAATCCACCCAAGTTTATCAAATTTAGATTAATAATACTTGAGAATATGGATGAATTTTGCATAAGCAATTATCATGGATGGACACTCTTTCTGGACAGCGAGTAACCCAACGTTGAGCCACACTGCCGTGTCCTTATCCTTGACAGCAGCTTTTCCCTCTCTTTATAATAAGATAAACAATGTCCAATTATAATCGATCTTCCATCGCACTGCAAAAGGAACGATCATGAGATCCTACAAAAGCCTGATAGTGAGCGTGCTGCTGGTTTTATTGACCGCCTGTTCCACGGCTGGCGGTCTGCCCAACCTGAATCAAGAAGCAGATTTAATCTCGCCAACCCAAACCCCGCTGCCCAGCGCCACCGCCAAACCCACCACTACCGCGACCATCACAGCTACGGCCACCGCGACCCCAACACCTACGCCGCATCCGCTGACCATGCAGGCGATGCGTTCACGCGATTACCCAGGCAGCGATATCCTCATCGAACAAACACTTGATCCGGGTGCCAACTATTACCGCTATCTGGCATCTTACCAGTCCGACGGCATAAAAATTTACGGCCTGCTGACTGTGCCATACAGCGAACCCCCGGAGGGCGGCTGGCCAGCGATCATCTTCAATCATGGTTACATCCCGCCGGATGAATACCGCACCACGGAACGCTATGTGGCCTATGTCAACGCTCTGGCGACCAATGGCTATGTGGTCTTCAAGCCTGATTACCGCGGGCATGGCGATTCGGAGGGCGCGGCCAGCGGCGCTTATTCATCACCGGCGTACACCGTCGATGTGCTGAATGCGCTGGCATCCATTCAGCGCTATCCGGGCGTCAACCCGGAAAAGATGGGCATGTGGGGGCATTCGATGGGCGGACATTTAACCCTGCGCTCCATGGTCACCGTCAAGAGTATCAAGGTCGGGGTGATATGGGCTGGCGTGGTTGCTTCTTATCAGGATATGTCAACCAATTGGCGCCGCAGCCGGCCGTTTCCCACACCGGCTGGCCGGCTTTCCCGCCTTGGGGAGGAGTTGACCAACACCTACGGCTCCTGGGACACCAACCCGGAATTCTGGCAGTCCATCTCGCCCATCGCTAATGTCGCCGACATTAGCGGGCCGCTGCAGCTGCATCACGGCACCGCGGACGGGGATGTCCCGCTGGCTTTCTCTGAAAGCCTGTACCAGGCTATGCTGGATGCCGGGAAAGAGGTCGAGTTTTACACTTACCCGGATAACGACCATAACATTTCACAGGCTTTCAGCACCGCCATGCAGCGCACGGTTGACTTTTATGACCGTTATTTGAAATAAATTCAATTCGTTCCGATCCTTTTCCCCGAATCTGAAACCGTAATATCTAATCGAATGACTAGATAAGTCAACTTTCCTTGACGCTTTTTATCCGTTAAGGTACGATATTTGCGTGAGCAATTCACTTTCGCGCAGCCAATTTACCGTGCTCATAGTCGGTGATGCACTGCTTTTACTGGCAGTCACCTGGCTTGGCTTCGCTACCCACAGCCGCACCCTAACAGACGGGCGCTGGCTGGTTACTTACCTGCCGCTGCTTTTCTCCTGGCTCCTGGCTGCCTTTGTTCTGGGGTTGTACCGCTCTGGTATCGCTGACCGTTACCAGGTCATCTGGCTGATACTGGTGGCGGCAATATTTTCTGCACCGCTGGCCGTCATGCTGCGGGCTTTGTGGCTGCAGCAAACAGTCATCCCGGTATTCGGGCTGGTGATGATGGGAATGACCGCAGCCGGATTAGGTATTTGGCGTCTGGCCTGGGCGGCCTGGACGACCAGAAGGTCAGTTTCAAATGGATGAGGCGCAGCTGATTGCCGATGCTGTTCAAGGCGACTTGAACGCCTTCAACCGCCTGGTACTGGAATACCAGGAGAAGGCATTCAACCTGGCATACCGCATGCTCAATGACGATGCTGCTGCGGAAGATGCCACCCAGACAGCTTTTATTTCGGCGTATAAAAATCTCCATTCCTACCGGGGGGGATCTTTCCGCGCCTGGGTCATGCGCATGGTGACCAACACCTGCTACGATGAACTTCGCCGCAGGCACCGCCGTCCAACGGTTCCGCTGGAGCCGCTGAATGCCGAGGAAGATGACGAGATCGAATCACCAGCCTGGCTGGCGGACGATGGTCCAACGCCCGAGGAGCAGGTGGAAAGTCTGGAGCTTGAAAAAGCCATCAGCCACTGTATCCAGGGTCTGCCGGAGGAATTTCGCGCGGTGGTGGTGATGGTCGATGTCCAGGGCTATGATTATGCGGAGGTTTCAGAAGCGATCGGCAAACCGCTCGGCACTATAAAAAGCCGCCTGGCGCGCGCCCGCATCCGGCTGCGCGACTGTCTGGCTGGTTTTAGGGAACTTATCCCTGCATTTTTCCGTCTTGGGGAAGAGGTAATTAATTAATATGAAAAACAAACTCTCTTCCAAAGACTGGGAGCTCATTTCTGCCTATCTGGACAATGAGCTTGCCCCGCGGGAAAAAACGCGGGCGGAAGAGTATTTAAACACCCGGCCGGAATTTAAAGAAGCCCTGGAAGGCTTGCGCCGGACAAAAACGATTTTGCATAAAGCTCCCGTACATAAAGTGCCGCGCAATTTCACCCTGACCGCTGCTGATGTCCAGCCAGTGAAAGTTGCGCGCTGGATTCCGACCATGCAGTGGTCCTCAGCGGCGGTGGCTCTGGTGGCGGTTTTCCTGTTTGCTTACCAGCTGGTTCCGGGGCTTACCGGGCGGCAACTCAGGGCTTCCGAGGATTTAGCTGCAAATGTACCAGAGGAGGCTGCTATGGAAATGGCAGCTCCCAAGGCTGTGTCAGAATCGCCTCCGGATGTGATTTACTGGGGCGGCCCGCCTCAGATCGCCGATCAGGCTTTTGGCATGGGTGGAGGCGGCGCAGCGGATTGCTCGCAGCCGGGTGTGATGTGCGGAGGGGGAGCAGCCGATTCACTGGCTGTCGGTGGTGGTGGTGAGGGACCGTTACCACCAGCGATGCCGTTCCCACAACCGCCAATCCCGAACCCCTTGCCGGATTTGCAAACCGATTCAGACGCCAAGGCAGCTGCCATCCCAACTGAACCGGTGACAGGTACGGGTCCCGTACTTGGCGTTCGTCCGGTAGAGGAACAGGGGGAAACCCTGCCGGAAACGATGAGCGCATTGACTGCCGTCAGCGAAGAAGATATGGCGGGTGAGCGTCAAACTTCACCGTGGATTTTAGGCGCGGCTGGCGGGCTGCTGGCGTTAGCCATAGGATTATTTGTGGCTGCCATGATCGCACGCAGGAAATCACTGAGTTGACCGCGGCATTATACCGGTACTGCCCGCAGTGCGGCACAGAGATGGAGGCCCGCACAATTTTCGATCAAACTCGGGCTGTTTGCCCGGCCTGTGGTTTTATTCACTTCACCGATCCCAAGGTCGCTGCCGGGGTCATCGTCGAACAGGACGGCAAGATTCTGCTGGTTCGCAGGAACAATGAGCCGATGCGCGGGTATTGGAGTTTCCCGGCGGGGTTTGTGGACGCGTTTGAAGATCCGCTGGAGGCTGCCCGGCGCGAGTGCCTGGAAGAAACTGGCCTGGAGGTGGATATTAATGGGCTGGTGACAGTGGTTGGCGGGCGGGAACATCCTAATGGCGCGGATATCGTCATCGTCTATCATGCGATGATCACCGGGGGGATTCTGGCTCCAGGGGATGATGCCGACCGGGCAGAATTTTTCCTGCGGGAAGAACTGCCCCCTCTGGCATTCAAAGCAACGCGGGTGGCACTGGGCCTGGAATAAAGCATGCATCTCCCTATGCTATAATTAGAACAGCTTTTCCGCATTGGGGAGCATCCGCGTGGTTAAAACCGTTTCCAGCAAATCAAAATCCAAGTCAAAAACCAAAAGCCGCTCGACCCGCACGCCAGCCAGATCTGGCGCGAAAAAAGCGTCTCCTGCACGAACGGTCCGGAGACGCCGCAGTTCGTCACAGCCATCTTTCTCCTGGGACAGCATATCCAATGATCGTAAGCTGGATATCCTGGGCATCTTCTTAGCCCTGGTTGGTTTTCTCACACTTCTTAGCCTGCTTTCCAGTGAAAATGGCACTCTGACCGGGATGTGGATCAGTACCCTGACGAAGATTGCCGGCTGGGGAACGTTTGTGCTGCCGATTGCGCTGATCGTCATTGGTCTATGGCTGGTGATGCGCAATGTGGAAAGCCTGCCCCAGCTTTCCGCCGAACGGATTTTCGGATTCGTGCTGCTTTATTTGAACCTGCTCGCCTGGTTTCATTTTTTTGCCGGAGGTACCTGGGATCTTGCCCGCCAGGGGATTGGGGGAGGCTACGTTGGAGCCTTTTTGCAAATCACCCTGGTGACGGCTCTTGGACAGGCTGGCGGCGTCATATTAATGTCCGCCTGGATGATCATCGCGCTGGTTTTCAGCTTCGATTTGTCCCTGCCAGAAATAGCACGAGCTCTTAAACCGATGTTCAATGGAATTCAACGGCTTTTTACCAAACAGCCGTCTGATTCCGAGTTACCATATGGTAGAACCACCAGCCACGCCCAGAGAGCTCACGATTTAGCTCCCGGCGAGCTGCCGAGCGATTTCCGTCCGCTGCCGGGTCATGGCGGTGCCTCTCCGACAGAATCGCGCCGTCCCCGTTCAACCTTGGCTGAGCGCGCAAGCGCGGTCAGTAAAGGTGAACCAGCCGCTGAGCCCCGGGCCGCGGTGCATCATGTCACGGGTTCGAACGTAAATGCGTCGGCCTGGGTGCTGCCGCCGGTCGATCAAATTCTGGAACCGGCGACACCGGCAGGTCAACAGACCAACCTGGATCAGGAGCGTGCCCGCCTGATCGAGGACACCCTGGCTTCGTTTGGTGCTCCCTGCCATGTGGTCGACATTTCACGCGGACCTACCATCACCCGCTTTGGCGTGGAGCCGGATTTTATCGAATCGCGCGGCGGTAAAATGCGCGTGCGTGTCAGCAAAATTGCTTCTCTGGCGGATGACCTGGCTCTGGCATTGGCAGCACCTCGCATCCGTATCCAGGCGCCGGTTCCCGGCCGTTCGTACGTGGGTATCGAGGTGCCGAATACAGAAATCAGCCTGGTCGCGATGCGTGAGGTGTTGGAAAGTGATGTCTTCCGACGCATGAAATCGCCGCTGCGATTCACCCTCGGCAAGGATGTGGCAGGCAAGCCTGTAGCCGGTGACCTTTCAGCGATGCCGCACTTGTTAATCGCCGGGACGACCGGCTCCGGCAAATCGGTGTGTGTCAACTCGATCCTGGTCAGCCTGCTGTTAAATCATACTCCCAACGACATTCGCCTGATTTTGGTCGATCCTAAGCGGGTCGAGCTCACCGGATATAACGGAATCCCGCATCTACTGGCACCGGTCGTCGTGGACACCGAACGAGTGGTCGGAGCGCTGCAGTGGCTGCAGCGTGAAATGGATGCCCGGTATCACAAGTTTTCATCATCCAGCACGCGTAATATTCAGGATTATAACGAACATTATCCTGAACAGCGGCTGCCATACCTTGTTGCGGTGATCGATGAGTTGGCGGATTTGATGATGCTCTCGCCGGACGAGACGGAGCGATCGATCACCCGTCTGGCGCAGCTGGCACGCGCAACGGGTATTCACTTGATTATTGCCACCCAGCGCCCGTCTGTGGATGTGGTCACCGGCTTGATTAAGGCTAATTTCCCGGCACGGGTGGCGTTTGCCGTCGCCTCCACGGTTGACAGCCGTGTTATTCTGGATCAGCCGGGAGCGGAACGGCTGCTGGGGCGCGGTGATATGCTGTTCCAGGCACCGGACGCGCCAGCACCGGTACGGCTGCAGGGTGTGTACGTGTCTGATATCGAGATTCAACGGCTGGTAGATTACTGGCGCACCCAGGCCGCGATAGTGCAAAGCCAGATGCCGCTGGCGGATGGCGAGCCAACACCCGATATGCTGCCCAACGGGCTGCCATTAAAACAGGTGCCGTTGTGGGACGCCGAAGAGGTTAGTGGTGATCCGCTTTACGCAGAGGCTGTCGATCTGGTGAGGCGGGAAGGTCGTGCGTCGATTACCATGCTGCAGCGCAGATTGCGGGTGGGATATACCCGTGCTGCACGGTTGATCGACAGCATGGAGGAGAAGGGCGTAATTTCGGAATCCCTGCCAAATTCGCAGGTTCGTGAAGTGCTGGATTACGGGGAGAACTTGCCGCCGAAAGAGGAATAAGGTTAATTATGCAAAAGTGCCCGAGCTCTGCTCGGGCACTTTGATACCATATCAACACTAAATTCAATTAACCGCTTCCAGCTTTGCTGCTGCAGCTTTGAGCAGCGCAGCTTTATTGGTGCGTTCCCACGGCAGGTCCAGGTCGTCGCGGCCAAAGTGCCCGTAGGCGGCAACCTGCTGATAAATCGGCTTGCGCAGATCCAATTCCTGAATGATCGCGCCCGGGCGGAGGTCGAAATGTTCGGTGATCAATCGCGCGATATCTTCATCAGAGATTGTCCCGGTGCCAAAAGTCTCGACATTGATGCTCAGCGGGTGTGCCACACCAATGGCATACGCCACCTGAATCTCTACCCGTTCCGCCAGACCGGCGGCTACGATATTCTTGGCGGCCCAGCGGGCTGCGTATGCTGCTGAGCGGTCCACCTTGGTGGGATCTTTCCCCGAGAAAGCCCCGCCGCCGTGCCGGCCCATCCCGCCATAAGTGTCAACAATAATCTTGCGACCGGTAAGACCGCAGTCACCCTGCGGACCACCGATCACGAACCGCCCGGTCGGATTGACGTAGATATTCATGTCTTCATCCACCATCTCGGCGGGCAGGACTGGCTTAATAACATGTTCGATCACAGCCGCTCGAACCTCTTCCTGCGAGATCTCTGGAGCGTGTTGTGTGCTTACCAAAACAGTATCCACCCGGTATGGTTTGCCAAAGCGATACTCAACCGTCACCTGTGTCTTGCCGTCAGGGCGCAGCCAGGGCAGGGTGCCGTTCTTGCGGACTTCCGCGAGGCGGCGGGTAAGTTTATGTGCCAGGTAGATCGGCATCGGCATCAATACTGCAGTCTCATTGCAGGCATAACCGAACATCATTCCCTGGTCACCAGCACCCACCGCTTCGATTTCTTTTTCATTCATTTGGCCGCTTTTAGCCTCAAGCGCTTTATTTACGCCCATGGCTATGTCGCCGGACTGTTTTGTGATAGCTACCTGAACGGCGCAGGTGTTTCCGTCAAAGCCTTTATCGCTGTCATCATAACCAATCTCATTGATGACTTTGCGCACCAGGTCATCGAAATTGATTTGCGCGTGTGTTGTGATTTCACCCATTACCATGACGAAGCCAGTTTTGGTAGCGGCTTCACAGGCAACCCGCGAATAGGGATCTTCCTTCAGGCAGGCATCCAGCACAGCATCAGAGACCTGATCGCAGAGTTTGTCCGGATGACCCTCGGTAACTGATTCGGATGTGAACAGGTACTTTGGGGAATTCATAAAAGTTGTGTTCATTAAGTGTTTCCTCCGTTTAGAATGAAAAAGCCCCTTCTGAGACAAGGGGCAACCGCATTCGAGGTAAGTACTGCCCTCTCATCTTCCAGAAAATTCGATCTGCCGGAATTGGCACCTTGGAATACCCTTTTTAATCACCACACCCGGGTATCCAGGTTGTCGAGGCTTCACAGGGCCGGTCCCTCCGCCTCTCTGGATAAGAGCGCCTTTATGGGGCTATTTAATTGATTACACAAATCTTAACACAGGAGTTTTGTGATGTCAATTGGATGAGGGTCATAAAAACTACCTATTCGGTCATGTTTCTAATCCTACCAAAAATCAGGACTAAGGTAATTGCTTGATGGCAAAGAAAAAGGGCAGATACACAGGTCTGCCCCTACATTCGCGGATTATAAATCCGGTGAGCGCAAAGCAATCTTGCTCTTCACCTGTTCGATAAACTCGCCTACCGGCAGGTCATTGTGGCGCGAGCCATCCCGGCGGCGCAGGGCAATGTTGCCAGCCACCATTTCAGCGTCGCCTACTACAGCCATGTAGGGAACCTTGAGCAGTTGAGCGTTGCGAATCTTGGCATTCATGCGGTCGGAACTAAGATCAGCCTTGGCGCGAATACCGGCGTCCCGCATTTGCTTCTCCAACGCTGCGGCGTAGTCATTGTGCTGGTCCGTGATCGGGATGATGGTCACCTGGTCGGGCGAGAGCCAGACCGGGAAATTGCCGGCGTAATGCTCCAGCAGGAAGCCAACCATGCGTTCATGGGTGCTGAGCGGGGCGCGGTGAATGCACAGCGGCACTTCATCCTCACCCTTGCTGTTGACAAACGAAAGATCAAAGCGGGCAGGCACAGCAAAGTCAACCTGGTTGGTAGCCAGCGAGAATTCTTTCCCGATTGCGCTCCAGATTTGAACATCGATCTTGGGGCCGTAAAAGGCTGCCTCGTCAGAGGCTTCCACATAAGGCACATTGTGATTCTTCATGGCGCTGCGGACCATTTCTTCGGTCTTTAACCATAAGCGCTCGTTATCGACATACTTTTTCCCCAGCCCCTTGCGGTGATGAGTCGACAGCCGCATGACAAATTTTTCGATGCCGAAGAGGTCGAAATACGCCTGGTACATGGCTACCACGGCGATGAACTCCGACTCGAACTGCTCCTCGGAGCAGTAAATATGGGCATCGTTCATCTGCATGGAGCGCACGCGCATCAGGCCGAACAACTCGCCGCTTTTCTCGTAACGGTAGCAGGTGCCG
>JAJZTR010000057.1 GCA_021848775.1 Chloroflexota bacterium
TTAATTGGCGGGTTTTTTCTTCCAAATATTCCAGTTAGTCCTCGTGAAACTCTTCGACCTGGTAAGTTTCGACCCGCAAGGGATTGCAGCGCCAATAATTGCGCTGCACACCCATTTTCATGCATAACTGGTCAAGGAATTGATCCGGTTCCGGCAGGTGTTCCCACACCTGGGGCAGGAAGGTGGCACGGCGGTAGTTGTCGCGCAGCACGACCCCGTCGATTCCCGGACGCAGCTTTTGCATCAAATCCTCGGGGCTGGTGTACTCCAACACCTGGGGCTGCGTGAGACGCGAAATTTCGATATTTATATCTGGCAATTCGGATGGTGTAACAGCAGGGAATCGGTAGTCATCCAGTGCTGCAGCGGCGGCATGCTCGCGGACATCCTCCGCGAGCGGTTGGCGGGCCTCCAGCGTGCCGATGCACCCGCGCAGATCGCCATGTTTGGTCAGCGTGACAAAGCTGGCGCCGTTTTCTTGCAACGCAGGCGGCAATTCGTCAAGCGCCAGCGTTGGAAAATTTTGTCCATGCACCGCACACGCCAGGGCTTCTCGCGCCAACTGGAGCAAAATCTGTTTTTCCGATTGCGTTAACCCACCCAAACCCGTTTTACTCGCCTAATTTATGATACAGTCTGTTATGGTATACCAGCGGTCTGCCTTCGGAGGTATGCCGGATGGCAACCACCTCTGCAATATAGAGAATCGAACTCACGGTCGGGTACCTGTGCACAACCCTGCAATCCAGGCTGACCAATCCGTCTTGCAGCAGCGGCACCCCGCTGACCAGTTCAAAGGTTTCCAGCCCGTCAAACCGATCCTCTTCACCGGGTGTCCGGCCGGCAAAGCGGTCCGAAAGGTCCGCTTGACCCTCACTCAATATTGTAACTCCAAACACCCCCGATCGTTCCACCATGTTTTGCGTACGCGTCCCAGCTGCCAACGTGACAGTCACCAGCGGGGGTTCGAGTGAGATGGATGTGAAAGAGTTAACTGTCATGCCCTGCTGCTGAGTCTCAAAGCAGCTTGTTACCACTGTTACTCCGGTTGTCCAATGACGCATCGCGTGCCGCAGCATTTCTGCAGAGACCTGCATACAAACCTCCACCTGAATTCAGGGAATAATCATGTCTGGCAATCAACTTGCACTGTACTTCTACCACTTATACTTGCACGCGGGAGCAGCGTCAAGCCCCAGGTTTAGCAACGGCAGGCAGAAGAACCCAGGAACTTCCAAAATCGAATTTATAAGCAGGATTTTTACAGTAAATTCGGGCGTGAGGTGTAAAATGGATGAAACTATCGCGCTTTTCTCTATGCGAAATTTATCAGGGGCTTGCCCAACCAGGTCGAATTAAGTTACTATCATACCGATATGAGCGAAACCAGCCAACCCACTCCAAGTTCCAAATCAAGAATCAAAAGTTCGATCACCTTGAGCGCCCTTTCCACCATTCTAACGGTCGCACTGGTTCTGGCGACGCTCTTCACCATGTGGACCCCTGCCAATCTATTCTCGAACCAGATGCTGGATAATCTATTCCAGGCCTGGCAGGCCAACCCAACCCTGACCATACCCACTCCCACACCTTCGCCCCGCCCGCGCATCGGCATTGTTGCCGGGCATTGGGGAAATGACTCGGGTGCCGTTTGCTCAGACGGCCTGACCGAAATGTCGGTCAATCTGGAAATCGCGACCCGCGTTCAGCAGCTTCTGCTGACCGAAGGTTACGAGGTCGACTTGCTGCAGGAATTCGACGAAAAACTGTATGAATATCAGGCGCTGGCACTCGTTTCAATCCATAACGATTCCTGCAATTATGTCAACGATCAAGCCACCGGTTTCAAGGTCGCCGCGGCAGCTTCCAGCGCTTACCCTGAAAAAGCTGAACGGTTGTCAGGCTGCCTGACCGACCGCTATGGAAAAACGACAGGGATGACCTACCACGCCAATACCATCACCGGTGATATGACCCAATATCACACTTTCCGCGAGATTAATACCAATACGACGGCAGCAATTATAGAAACCGGGTTTTTGAATCTCGACCGCCGCATTTTGACCGAACAGCCTGATTTGGTGGCAAAGGGAATTGCTAACGGTGTCCTTTGCTATATAAAGAACGAACCTGTACCTTGACGAGTAAAAATGAGTGATCCTCTTCCTTTATCGGTTTCACAAACATTAAAAGCAGCCCGGCAAGCTCTGCGTGAAGGTCGGCGTGAGGAAGCCTGGCGTCTGGCTAAATTATCATCAGAATTGTCACCTGGTCTGGAAGAACCCTGGTTAATTCTCGGGGCATTGGCAGAGCCAGGCGAAAGCATCTATTATTTGCAGCAGGCATTGACGATCAACCCGACCAGTGAAGCAGCCCGCAAAGGGATGCATTGGGCCGTTCAGCGCTTACGTGCACAACCTGCGGATTTACCGCCGGTTTCTTCCGAACCTGTTCCTGAAAGTACGCAACCGGTACCTGTGCGCATGGCCGGCCCACCGGCTAAATTGACTTCGGGATCGAAAACCGCTGCCCGCTCCTGGCTGGTTTCCCTGGCAGCCGGTTTCTTGATTTTTGTTCTGGGGGTTTTTCTGTGGCTGGCTGTTCCTGCACTTCAGACATCCATGGAAAAGGAACCTTATGCTGCTCGTCCAGTCGGGGCGCTATTCAAACCCTCGCTGACCCCAACGCCAACACCAACCCCCACCCCCACAAACACGCCAACGCCTACGCCTACCAGCACGCCAACCTCAACACCCACACCCACGCCGACAGAAACACCCACTGCGACACCAACCAACACCCCGCCGCCTGCTACCGAGACACCGGAAAATTATGTTGACATCCCATCGGAAATTGACGGCGATGAAGGTTGGATCGATGTTAACCTGACCAACCAGATGGTCTACGCGTATATCGGTGAGGAAATCGTCAATAGTTTCCTGGTGTCCACCGGCACCTGGCAGCATCCAACTGTCACCGGGCTATACCGTGTCTATGTGAAGTACCGCTATACCGACATGGCAGGACCGGGGTATTATTTACCGGATGTCCCTTATACGATGTATTTTTATCAGGGGTACGCCTTACACGGCACTTATTGGCACAATAATTTTGGCACGCCGATGAGCCACGGATGCGTCAACCTGCGTACTGAAGATGCTGGTTGGCTTTTTAATTTTGCATCGGTCGGCACATTGGTAAATGTTCACTATTAGCAGTATGAATGAACCACTTTCGTCTTATCTAAAATCGCTGTCACGGCGGGAATTCCTAAAAATCACGGGGACCTCTCTGCTGGGTATGTTTACGTTGCCTTTTGCCGGTCAAGCGCTGCGAATCGACAAAACCGTCAACCAGCAGAATTCCACCCTGCCTTATGGGCGGGTGACCGCGGCAAAAATCGACGGTTTTGACAAACCATCCTTTTCCGGCGGTCTAAAAAAATCCTACTGGAAAGATCTGGTTCTGCCCATCACCGGTGTTACCCTTGGCGACGAAGAGTCAGGGCACAACCGGGTATGGTACCAGGTAAAAAATGAAAGCTTTGTTCACTCGGGCGATATTCAACCAGTTGACATCCAGACCAACCCGAAATTGACGGAAATTTCAGCAGACGGGCGGCTGGCGGTGATTACTGTCCCGTTCACTGACGCTGTTTGGAGCCTGCGTCAAAAATACCGCCTGGCATACCGCCTTTACTACGCGACCACGCATTGGATATACGACAGCGTATCCGACGAAAATGGGGAAGTTTGGTACCGCATTAATGATGATAAGTGGAAAATCCATTACTATGTCAACGCCGCCCACTTACGTCTGATCACCGCCGAGGAGATTTCTCCGCTTTCGCCGGAGGTTCCAGACACAGAAAAACGACTCGAGATACGTTTACCCGAACAGGTGGTCATTGCTTACGAATACAACCATCCGGTCTGGATGGCACGAACGGCTACCGGGGCGCGGTTTCGTGACGGAGATTATCGGACACCCGCGGGTGTTTACACAACCAACCGAAAACGGCCTTCCCGCCATATGGCTGCCGGTGATGGGGCGGATGCCAACAGCTATGATCTGCCAGGGGTACCCTGGGTCAGCTATTTAATGGAGAATGGTATTTCCTTTCACGGCACATACTGGCACAATAATTTTGGGCGTCCGCGCAGCCATGGGTGCGTCAATCTTTCTACCCAACACGCCCTCTGGGTGTATCGTTGGGCGAACCCCACGGTATCCTTAAACGCGATGACGGCCAATGAAAAAAACGGTACAATGGTACTGGTCATCGACAAACCGATGGCCGAATAAAATCATTGATCCGACAGCTTGAACTGCCATGAATTCCACTTTCATTTTGAAAGGATGAAGTTGATGCCCGGACCTCTTTTTGCCGGACTGGTAATTGACGAAAATGATCAGGCAGTCGAAGTTGCGATGATCGGCGGTGAGCCTATGTATGTGGTCAACGACGCCGGTTTTCGTCGTCACATTCCCGCCGAGCATGTGGACCGCCAGGTATTGGCATTAATGAAAGACCAGATCACAGGGCATGAAGATCTGATCAGCGAACAAACTGCCAAAATGCTCGGGCAAGAAGATATATTTTCGCGCGCGATAATTGATAACCAGCTAAAGAACATCGATCAGCAGCTGGAGCAGCTTCTCAATACTGGCATTCCGGATGAAGGGCGTGCTTACATGGGTATGATGGGCTTTAAGATTATCATCGATTTCCACGGCGATGTAGTTAGACTTGATCAACCCAGCGGCGTCAGCGATGAAGGTGACGAGTAGTTAGCTGGTCTGGATACCAACCATGATGGCGAACGACTTCATTATCCACGTTAATGAATCCGACTTCGAGTACGAGGTGATCGCATTCTCGAATAACACTCCGGTCGTGGTCGACTTTTGGGCTGAATGGTGCAAACCCTGCCAACCATTGACCGCGTTACTTGAACGACTGGTAAAAGAGTCGCAGGGTGGTATTCGTCTGGCGCTGGTCAATTCTGACCTGAATCCGAACCTGGCAATCCGCTTTGGGGTGCGCAGCCTGCCAACTGTCAAGGTTTTCAGCGGCGGAGAAGTGACAGCCGAGTTCGTCGGCGCTCAACCGGAAGGGCGGGTTCGTGAATTTCTCGCTCAAATTCAGCCCCCCAGCCCGGCTGCATTATTGATCGAAAAAGGCTACTCCTTGATTTCGATTGAAGCCTGGGCAAACGCTGAAGGAGTGTTTCGCGAAGCGTTGGATCTTCATCCTGACCACCCGGGCGGCTTGCTTGGACTGGCAAAGTCGCTGCTGGCCCAGGGAAAAAGCCATGAAGGCCTGGCTTTACTGACATCCTTCCCGACCAGCCGCCAATATGCACAGGCGCAGACTCTGCTGCCGCTGGCCGAGGATATCGACCGGTTACGAAATATTGATCCGGCAGCCGATCTCGGTGAACGCCATGCGGCATACTGGAATGCTTTGCGTCTTGTCTCACGGGGGAAAATCACGCCAGCGCTGGATGGTTTGTTGGATCTATTGCGCAGCGATAAACAGGATCAGACCACTCGCAAAGTGGTGTTGTCGTTGTTTGAATTATTAGGGGATGATAACCCGGTCACCCGGGAGTACCGCAAGGAATTCGCAGCGATTTTGTTTTAACCCGATTTTCAGGTAGAAATTTGGGTTGCTGGTTACCAAATTTTATTGAACCGGGCACACCGATTAATCTGCCCCCGGGAGAATGGGTCGACCTGTGTGTCGACCCCCCTGTGTGCTGTCCGTTTAATTCCCTGATTACTTCTTTAATTCCAACAACGCCCAGGTAGTGGGGTCAGACAGACTGCGGTACTGCACATTCGACACCATGCTTTGCTGGATATTCTGACTTTCGTTGTCGTTATCCCCTATGGATACAGCGAAACCAAACTGCTTGCCGCTGGTCGGGGTTACGCCCAGGACTGACCAGGGGATGGCAATTTCGGCGCGAAGGACTCCACTGCCGTAAACTGCGGCTATTCTGACCTGCGTGCGCGGACCAGCGACATTGGTCGGGTAAAACAGGTAAGTCTCCTTTTCACCGATCACCCCGCCCTTCCCTGGCGAGAACACCAGCTGGTAGTCATCACTATTCAATTGGGTCGAAGAAACGTCTCCCATTAAATCAACGTCAAACAAGAGCTCGATCGAATCACCTTTGAATAGCTCAATGCCGGTTGCATTCTGAACGTATTTTTCGTCATACACCTTCACCGCGAGGTAGAGGTTGCTATCGTCCCAGCCAACACGGTAACTGCCTTCAAGGTCCTCTTTGCCGGAGATCTCGCTCTTGCCGTACACGGCAAAGCGGGCCGGATATGCTGTCGTAGTCCATTCATCCCATGGACCATCCAGTTTAGGTGCTGTAGACATATACCCCGCTACCGCTTTACCAGCCGAACGAACTGCCTCGGTGGCTTTGGGTGTATTGGTTACCAGAGGGAGGCTGGAAGTGGCGGTCGATATGACGATAGGGGGTACGGTATTGGTCGGAGGTGGCTGAGTTGCTGATACCTCTGTGCCCGGTGTGGCAGTCACCTGAACCACAGGCGTGGATATTCCAGGTGCCTTGGTGACAATGCTAAATAATGCAGTCATGGTCATGTTGGGGGTCGGTTCTGAAGGCGTGGGTTGTACATCCCGACCTGGAAGGTTACATGCCAAAACGGAAAAAATTAGAACGAAAGATACGGTCAATAAACGGACGGCTGCTTTTCTGTTCATCGTGACCTCCTATTGGTATGACGAAGCGGCAACGACAATGATCCCGGTGGAGTATTATTTTAGTTATAACAGATTTAACACTATAATAATCTTAACCATTTCTATGCATATTTGAAAGGCCCTGTTCAAGCGGAAATGTGTGCAATCACTCTGGCAGATGTAGAAGTTCGAGTAGTCGTTTTTACCCTGTGGGAGAACCGCCTGCAGGTACTATTGCGTCCGCTCGATTCGACAGATCATTGGTCACTGCCAGGCCTACCAGCCTCTCGTGAGCACTCGTTGGAAGAAACCGCGGCTGAATGTGTTGAGGCTCTCACTGGCCAGAACGAGATTTACCTTGAACAATTGTATACCTATGGAGAACCCGATCGCCAGCCTGACAGCCAGCTGATTTCCGTGGCATATTTTGCCCTGTTGGCTGCCAGTTCGCTTTCAAGCGATCGAATTGAACAGGCCCAGGCCGCCTGGCATCCGGTAGACCAAATGCCTGAGCTGGTCTGGGATCACGCAGAAATTTTGACATACGCCTTGCGCCGGTTACGCTATAAATTGGAATATTCAGCGGTGGGATTTGAATTGCTGCCCGACACTTTTACCCTGAGTGAGCTGCAGCATACCTATGAATTAATCCTGGGCGAAAAGCTTGACAAACGCAATTTCCGCCGGCGCATTCTCGAAGCCGGAATCATCGAGCCAACCTCAGGCAGGCGAAGTGGCGAAGGGCGCCCGGCTCAGTTATATCAATACCGCCCGGACGCGGTCGCCGAGGTAAAAGCCCGCCGATTGTTTCCATGATATGAGATAGGATTGCGACGACGATTGCCAAAACGATCGCAAACGAGGTCCCATGCATCGTCAACAGCATGAAGATACCGACGGTTATGGTCCCCGGCTTTACAATCAATAACCAGCATGATTATCCTATCAATAAGGTCAGCCCAATAATTCTGCCGATTTATTTCTGGCAGGGCCCATTTTGGCGAAGGATTGGATCTCTCACGGCAAAACATGACTTATCCTGGAGTGATTAAATATTCTTCTCTTGCCAAATGGTAATCAACCGAAGATTGCCACTCTCCCAGTTGATCTTTCCATGAATCCAGGTGTACCGCCCCCTTGCGAAACCCGATATTCTCATACACATGTTGGGCGCGTGTATTCTTGAGGTTGGTGTCCAGAATGATTTTCTGATACCCCATCTGGAGAAAGAGGAATTCGATCAGCATTTTCAGGAAATCAGTGCCGTAACCTTTCCCCTGCTGAGCCGGGTTGCAGATTTTTATGCCTATTTCAACAGCATTTTCGCCAACCGACCGGTAATTCATCTCCCCCACCGGTTCCGCGTCGATTTCCAGCATCAACACATGATTGTTGTCAGCCGCCAGGTTATCGATAACAGCCGGAATTGTAGTGCCAATACCCTTCGGAAAGCCGGCATGCGCCATGATATTCCCATCGTTCCACCACCTGCAAAGTATGGGGGCATCATCAGGTGTTGCGGTCCGAATGAGCAGGTTATCTTTCTGTAAAAACAAATCCATCCACCTTCAGGTTATTTCCAGCAGTGCCACACACTCCACATGGTAGGTCTGTGGGAAGAGGTCAAAAGGTGTCACCTGCTGCAAACGATAACCGGCAGCTGCCAGGCGTTTGACATCGCGCGCCAGGGTAGCCGGGTCGCAGGATACATACGCGATGGTTCGCGGACGCAAATGGATCATCGCATCCAGCGCCAGGCGTTCGATGCCGGCCCGCGGCGGATCGACCAGCACAACGTCCGGCCGGACATTCAAAGCCGGAAGAATCGTTTCTGCCGGTCCCATGTATAACTCGGCGTTTTCGAACTCGTCCAGGTTGACGGCGTAATCTTCACAGGCCGCTTCCGATAGCTCCACCCCGATGCAGCGCTTAACCTTTGGTGCGACAAAGGCAGAAAACAAGCCAACCCCGCAGTACACATCCAGCACGGTCATCTTTTCATCGAGCAGCAGGCAGTCCAGGATGTGGCTGACCATCGCCTCAGCCTGCGCTGTGTTGATCTGGAAGAACGACTCGGCTGAGACTTTGAACGCCCGCCCATGGACTTCCATTAATATAAAATCATCCCCGGCCAGGATAATCTTGCCAGCCGGGCTGAGGTGAACCGCTGAAAGCGGGATATCCACGCTGAACTCAGGCACGGCAGGATCGCTGCTTTCCAACGCCAAAAGCACCTCATCATCCGAGCCGAGGCGCAGGTCAAGCCGATCCACCCCCGGCAGCGGTTCCAGATCGAGCAGCGGCCAAATCTCATTGAGTCGATCCTCCGGCAGGTGGCATTCAGATATGGGCACCACTGCATGGCTCCCCCAGCCCTGAAAGCCCAGTTTGCCGCCGGCATCGATATGGAACTGCATGTGGTTGCGGTAATTCCAGGTTAAAGGTGACGGCACCGCATCCTTCACTGGCGGGTTGGCAATACCCCCGATTCTCTGCAACTGGTCCTCAACCACAGCCCGCTTGATTTCCAGCTGTGTCTGGTAATCGGTGTGCTGATAATGACAACCGCCGCAGACGCCAAAATGTTTGCAGCGCGGTTCCATGCGCCGTGGTGAGGGGCGTACCACCTCCAGCAGGCGGGCGCGGGCGAAGCCGCGTTTTTCTTCCACCAATTCAACCCGCACCAGTTCCCCGGGTAGGGTGTAGGGAACAAAAACCGCCCGGCCATCAGCCAGGCGGCCCATGCATTCTCCACCATAAACCGCTGTGGTAACTTCGATCAAAAAAGGATCTTGTTTATCATTCATGGGGCTTGAATCCGTTTTCAGGAATCGATGTGCCCCGGCATTATATCATGTGCACCCAGATGTAATCTTCCAGGCTCTGAATGGTCATTTCCTTCTCGAGAATAATCTGGCGGATGACATCTCCGATGGAAATTACGCCGACCAGTTTGTTCTCTTCAAGCACCGGTAAATGTCGGATGCGCTTTGAGGTCATCAACGCCATGCAGGATTCAACCGACTGGTCGGGGGTGACATAATACACTCCTCTGACCATTAGGTCGCCTACCTGTGTATTTAAACCGACTTCAGGCTGCAGCACCTTGCGGGCAAAATCACGTTCCGAGAAAATTCCAACAATCTTTCCGGCTTCGACCACCAAAACCGCCCCAATTTGCTGTTCAGCCAGAAGTTTTAATGCATCAGACACAGTCGAAGTTGGTGTTACATACCAAACCTGGGTAAATTTACCCTTTAGCAGATCTTTTACCGTTGCCATTGAATGTCCTTTCCCCATCCTTCGCCTGATCCCCTATCCGCTGTAATCTCGCCCTAGAATATAATTTTCAAGCCCGAGGATCGTGGTCTCTTTATCATCCATAATTTGCTTAACCACATCACCGATGCTGATCAACCCCACCAGCCGTTCATTTTCCATTACTGGAAGATGCCGGATTTTTTTCGAGGTCATCAACGCCATTACCTCCTCGACCGTCTCGTACGGACTAACGTAATAAACTGCGTTTGTCATAAACTCGTGCACGTGCTCGTCGAGCAGCATCGAGTCGCGCCGCGAAGCATGCCGGGCATAATCTCTTTCAGAGAATATCCCAACAATTTTCTGGTCATCCATCACCAGGACTGCGCCAATGTTCTTCTCTGCCATCAACATGAGCGTCTCCCTGACCGTACTGTGCACCTGTACAGACCAGACGTCTTTCCCTTTTTGGAGTAACAAATTGTTAACCGTCGCCATCAGCCATATCCTTTCCTTTGAAATTCTTGGGAAGCCTTACAAATGGATAGTCGGTCGGTTGCTCCAGGGGAGCCAGATTTAAGGGTTACAACCAATAAATGTCTTCAATTTTATAGACACCGGTAGGTTCTTTCATTATCGCAAAAAGAATAGCTTTGTCAAGTTTGAGGATATTTTATATCGGGTTATTTTTAAAATCACCCTTTTCTAATCCTTTTATTAATGTATCATTAATGTATAATTGCGCAAATTCGAGTAAATGTACCATTAAGATAAACAAATTTAAGGGTTAGCTTAGGAGATAAGCAATGAAAAAGTTTTTCTTCGGTGGTCTCCTTATCCTGATCGTTTCCCTAAGCCTGGGGGTATTGGTGCAAAGTGGATGGGCCCATTCCCTTAATCAACAAACGGATGAACTGGTCATTCAGGGTGGACAGCTTTATGACGATTGGACAAAACTTATCCAGCCTGCACCCACTTTGGAAGGCAGCCACCCCATTTGGGGGCAGCAAACTACCAACACGCTCAGTGGAGTAGATACCTACCGCTGTGTAAGTTGCCATGGGTGGGATTATCAAGGCGCTGATGGTGCGTTCCGATCAGGTGCGAATTTCACCGGCTTCCCCGGGATTTATGACGCTCGGGAACAGGACGCAGCTGCGCTGGAAGACGCATTGACCGGTGGTTTAAATCAAGAGCATGATTTTTCATCATACCTTGATGATTCAGACCGGGAAGCGCTGATTGCTTTTATCCAAAACGGGTTGATCGACGATAATCTCTACATAGATATGGTCAGCTTAAAGGTGCTTAACGGGGATCTGGAAAATGGAAAAGCATTATATCTAGCCGCATGCGCTGAGTGTCATGGTGACGACGGGCGTCTCATTCAATTCCGCTATGAGGGGCAGGATATTAACCTCGGCAAACTGGCAATCCAGGATCCCTGGCGGTTCCTGCACCGCACCCGCTTTGGCACAGCCCGCGCTCCCGAGATGGTCATCGGTACCGAACTTGGGTGGACGGCCCAGGACGGGCGTGATGTATTGCTCTTTTCCCAGACACTGCCCACAGGCATGGAAGAACAAGGTGGACCTTCCATTGGTGAACAGACTCCCGGTACCGGCGAACAGCCTGGCGGACCAGCCTCCAACATCTTTACAGGTATTTTGACTGCGTTGGGCGCCATGGCAACCGGGCTCGGGTTTGCGCTGGTACTGGGTGCGTTGTTGATTGGCATTATCTTTTTAGTGGTTTGGTTCCTTCGCGGTCGCAAGTAATACTGATAAACAACGAAAAGGAGATAAGCATGAAGGAAAAGAAACCCTGGTGGAAGCAGCCTGGTATTCAAATCAGTGCCGTGCTAATCGTACTCATTGTTGGGGGTGGGATTATCACCGGCATATTTTTGTCACAAGTGCCACCGGATCAGCCTATTCAGTTTCCCCATGACCGGCACGTTGGGATGGGCGCTTCATGCTTGTATTGCCATCCCGGGGCGACGCTAGGTCCGACAGCTGGATTACCAGGGATTGAAAAATGCTGGGGATGCCACCAGCAGGTACAGAAGAAATCTCCGGAACTGGATATTTTAGTCAGCTATGTTGAGCGAAACGAAGCGGTACCCTGGGTACCGGTTGCCATTCAACCTGATTTTGTTCATTTCAATCATAAACCGCACTTGAATTCAGGTTTGGAATGTGCCGATTGTCACGGCGACTTGAGCAAGATGACCGTGGCTGAACCACAGAAGGGGCAGAACATGGGCTGGTGTTTGTCCTGTCACAAAGAAACTGCGCCCGAACAGTGGACCAAACTTTCTGACTGCGCTACTTGCCATTATTGATATATAGAAAGGAACAGCATGAGCGATAAGATCTCACGACGAGACTTTCTGAAAATTGCCGGGGCGGGTGCCGCAGTCTCAGCCGTATTAACCGGCTGCGGACCTGCAACAAGGTACATCGTCCGCCGCCCCTACACCGAAATGCCCGAGTATAACCAGACCGGCCTGAATACCTATTATGCGTCGACCTGCCGCGAATGTCCGGCCGGCTGCGGCATCATTGTGCGCACCAAAGAAGGACGCGCGATCACCATCGAGGGAAACCCGCAACATCCAGTCAACCGCGGCCGGTTGTGCGCCCGTGGCATCACCGCTCAACAGGGGCTTTACAACCCTGACCGCGTCCTTAGCCCCATGTTCCAGGCGCGCGGTGATGCTTCCCGCCAATCCAAAACCAGTTGGGATGATGCCATTACTCTGGTGACAGATGCATTGAAAAGCCCCGCCAGTCAAATTGCCTTTTTGATGGGTACCTCCCCCGACCATTTGTACGATCTGGTGACAGAACTGGCTGAATCGATCGATGCTCCAGCCCCAGTTCGCTATTCGGCGCTGTCATCATTCGAAGGTCGTGCAACACTGCAAGAAGCGGCAAACCGCACCTTCGGCAAACCCGCTCTGCCTTTCTTCGACCTGGCTAACGCTGAAGTTGTATTCTCTTTTGGTGCCAGTTTTCTCGAAACCTGGCTCTCGCCCGTCTCATATTCGGCCGCTTACGGTGATATGCGCCAGGCCCGCACAACGCGGCGCGGATACCTGGTGACCTTCGAGGCGCGCCAATCCATGACAGCCGGCAATGCAGACGAGTGGTACCCCATCAAGCCCGGCAGCGAAGGGACGCTGGCGCTGGGATTGGCCCGACTTATCGCTGAATTCCGGCGAGAATCAGATCCAACCGCGAATTATCCGTTCAGCATCGATTCTGTTGTTGAAGCCACGGGAATTGAAGAGACTCGGTTGCGCGAATTAGCTCGACTGTTTGCCAGCAGTGACCATGCGCTTGCCATTCCCGGTGGCAATGCGATCGGGCAACCCGGCGGGTTGGCGAATGCCCAGGCTATCATGCAATTAAATGCGCAGGTTGGCAATATCGGGCTGCCCGGTGGTGTATATCTTACGAACACACAGCAGCCGCCATCCAATCTGGAAGGTGTTAAAGCATTAATTCAGAAAATGAACAACAGCCAGGTACAGGTGTTGTTTGTTCACGGTGTCAACCCGGTTTTTGAACTCCCCAAAGTACTCGGGTTCGAGGAGGCCCTGGCGAAGGTGCCGCTGGTAATCTCTTTCGCATCCTTCCCCGACGAAACCGCGATGGCAAGCGACTACATTCTGCCGGACCATACACCGCTTGAATCCTTTGGCTACCAGCGGATGCTGGCAGGTGCTGACCGCCCGGTATATTCCTCGATACAACCGGTAGTCGCGCCATTGTATGATACCCGGGCTACCGCCGATGTGCTCCTGACCGCATCAAACCTGCCCTACTCCGACGAGGTGGACTTCGTTCAGCAAAAGATTGTCCCGCTAATCAGCGCCGGCGGCTTCTTCTCAGCACCTGAGATCCAAACTTTCTGGAGCCGCTGGCTGCAGTACGGCGGCTGGTGGGTCACCGAGCGCAGTTTGGATGGTGACCTTGACATCTCCTCACCAGGGAACCTGACATTTAGTGCGCCGGTTACCATCGAAGAAGGAAAACAATTTTATCTGGTGGTATATCCAACCCAATTAGGCGATGGCTCAGGCGCGAACCGCCCCTGGCTGCAGGAAATGCCGGATCCAATGACCACCCTCACCTGGAACACCTGGGTGGAAATCAATCCGGAAACAGCCGATAAGCTAGGGATTCACGATGACGATGTAGTACGCGTGACCACGGCTTACGGCGCTGTGGAAGCCTCGGTCTACCGCTACCCTGCAATCCGTCCGGACACGATCGCCATCCCCTTCGGGCAAGGTCACACAGCACTTGGCCGCTGGGCTGAAGGGCGCGGTGCGAACCCGGCCAATTTACTGCCCGCGGACGTCAACGAAGCTGGCGACATGGCCTTTAGCGGTATTACCGCCAGCATTTCCCTCACCGGAAAACGCCGCCCGCTGGCACGGGTAGAAAGCCGAGACGGCGTCTATGGGGAACATTAATGTTACGGCACAACGAAAAAGGAGACTGAACCATGGCTGAAGTGAGTGTCGCTGAAAAGTGGGGTTTGGTGGTGGATCAGGACCGTTGCACCGGCTGCAATGCCTGTGTGGTTGCCTGTTCGATGGAAAATAATGTTCCCTTCATGGGTGAGGATAACGTCGCATATGGACGCGGCTTATACTGGATCTTCAATAAGCGCACCTGGCAGGGCGAATATCCTGAGGTGGCGCCCATGTTTCAACCGGTAATGTGCCAGCAATGCGGCAGTGCGCCCTGTGAACCGGTGTGCCCGGTGTTTGCCTCGGTGCACAGCGAAGAAGAACAAATCAACCTGCAGGTGTATAACCGCTGCATCGGAACCCGTTACTGCGCGAACAACTGCCCTTACCATGCCCGCCAGTTCAACTTTGAAGACCCGGTCTTCCCGGAACCGATGAATTCTTACCTCAACCCGGATGTGACCGTCCGGCGGCGCGGTGTGATGGAAAAATGCACTTTCTGCGTGCAGCGCATTGTTCACGGCCGGCAGGCTGCCGCTGACGAAGGCCGCCTGGTGCAGGATGGCGATATTGTCCCGGCTTGTGTGGCTGCCTGCCCATCGGGCGCATTGGTTTTTGGCGATCTCTCCAACCCCGACAGCAGAGCCAGCCGCATGGCACAGAATGAACGCCAGTACAAGCTAATGGATATGCTGGGAACCAAGCCCAGGGTAACTTATCTCAAGGGAGGTGGACGCAATGGCGGCTGAGTCAAAAATCCT
>JAJZTR010000245.1 GCA_021848775.1 Chloroflexota bacterium
AAATCCCGAAGATTGTGACAGATACCTCCAGGCGCGATCCAGTGCGCCATATTCATGATCGCTGGCAAGGACTTCGTCACCGGCACCAAGTTCTAGGCCGCGGGCAATGATATTGACACCGGTTGTGGCATTGCTAACAAAAACCAGATTATCCCGCTGAGTTCCGAGATAATCAGCCAGGATGCTACGGGCGTTATCGAGCAGTACATCTGAGCGCCGCCCCAGGAATTCAACCGGCTGCTTTTCCAATTCCAACTGCCAACGCTGATAAGATTCGAACACCGGGCGCGGCGTCGCACCAAACGAGCCGTGGTTCAAAAAAATTACTTCTGGGTCCAGCAGAAACATTTCTTTCATCGGAGATTGTTCACCCTTCAGTTGAGTAAATTGTATCATTTACACCTGGATGCGTTGATAACCTTTAATCCCATGTCATGTTTATTGCAATCCTGCGTTCAATTATTTTGATTACGAAGGTTTGGATAGCCTGAAGCCCGTTGTTATGTTAAAATTCAATTTATGGGCATTAAAGTTGTTGCCACCAACCGTAAAGCGCGTTTTGAATACTTCCTGCTTGAGAAATTCGAGGCAGGAATTTCATTGCATGGCAGTGAAATCAAATCCATCCGCGCCGGGCAAATCAGCCTGGCTGAAGCATACATTCAAACCGATGGAAAGAATGCCTGGTTAATGAATGCGCATATCGCTCCTTATGAACAGGCCAACCGCTTTAACCATGATCCAAAACGGCCGCGCCAGTTGCTGCTGCATAAACGCGAGGTCAGGGCCATGTGGGAAGCAGTACGCCAAAAAGGCATGACCATCGTGCCGGTTCAGGTTTATCTCAAAGATGGGCGCGCAAAAGTTGAGATCTCTCTGGCTAAGGGGAAAAAGCTCTACGATAAACGCCAGGACATCGCGAGGAAAGACCAGGCGCGTGAATTGGAACGTGAGCGAAAAGAACAATCGTAAATATTCTCACCTGAATGGATATCGCCATGCTTGGAAAAAATTGGATTGCCCTTATCATCACGCTGGTTCTCATGCTGCTCTGGCTGAGATTGATGGATTCCCTGGCGCATCGCGGCATAATCAGTTCTCCCGTCAGCCGAAAAATCATCCATATCGGCACAGGGCCATTTTTCGTCCTTTGCTGGCTGCTTTTTACCGATCAGCCTTCTTCCCGATATTTAGCTGCCCTGGTGCCATTGGGAATTACAGTACAGTTTTTTCTGGTGGGGGTGGGGGTTATTAAAGACGAAGCCGCTGTTGCCGCGATGGCCCGTCACGGCGACCGGCGGGAGATTCTACGCGGCCCGTTATTTTATGGGATTGTTTTTGTCGCGCTCACCCTGCTTTATTGGGTGGAAAACCCCATTGGGATTGTCGCGTTAATGATTTTGTGCGGCGGAGACGGTCTGGCTGATATTGTTGGGAAAAAGATACCATCAAGACAGGTTTCCTGGTCGCCCCGGAAAACCTGGGCTGGATCAATTACTGTTTTTCTTGGCGGATTCGTATTTTCCCTCATCATCCTGGCGGTGTTTCAGGCAGCGGGTGTTTTCGACTTCCAATGGGGCAGGATGATTTTGAACCTGGTGCTGATTTCACTTGCCTGCGCCGTCGTCGAATCGCTGCCGATGCGTGATGTGGACAATTTGACTGTGCCTTTGACTGCCGTACTACTTGGGCATCTGTTATTCTGAGAGGAATTATGATTGAAATTGACGGGCATCATCTGAGCATCGAACAAGTAGTATCGGTTTCACGTCACCATGAACAGGTTAAGATATCTCCGACAGGATTGGAAAATATCTCGCGGGTTCGGGGGTGGCTGGAAGAGGTCCTGGAAACTGACAAACCTGTGTACGGGATCAATACCGGGTTTGGCATTTTCGCCGAAAAGCGCATTTCTCAGAAAGACAGCGCCCAATTAAGCCGGAACCTTATCCTGAGCCATGCGGTGGGCACCGGACCTGCCCTGGCTGATGAAATTGTGCGCGCAGCCATGCTCGTCAGAGCAAACACACTGACCAAAGGGTTTTCAGGTGTTCGCAAAGAAGTCATTCAAACGCTGTTAGATATGTTAAGCGCCGGTGTAACCCCTGAAATTCCCTCGCAGGGATCTTTGGGATCTTCCGGCGACCTTAGCCCGCTCTCACACATGGTCCTGGTCATGTCAACCGATGCACAGGACAAAGCTGAGGAGTCGGGGTGGGCGGTTTATCAGGGCAAGCGAATGCGCGGAAAGGACGCAATGCAGGCAGCCAACCTGCAGCGCCTGATCCTGGGCCCAAAAGAGGGGCTGGCGCTGAATAATGGGGCTACCTTTTCGGCTGCACTTGGCGCGCTGACCGTTCACGATGCAAAGGTATTAGCCTCGACGGCGGAAATTGCATTAAGCATGAGTCTTGAGGCTCTGATGGGCAGCAGCGCAGCCTTCGATTCCCGGCTGCATGAAGCCCGCGAGCAACATGGTCAAATGCGTGTAGCCACGGCAGTCCGCGAATATATTGCATACTCTACTCTGATAAATGGAGCCGGGAGGGTACAGGATGCCTATTCGCTGCGCTGCGCTCCCCAGGTGCAGGGAGCAGTGCGCGACACCGTAGATTATTGCGCCCAGATTATTGAGCGTGAAATCAACGCTGCCACCGACAACCCTTTGCTTTTCTCAGCAGAGGAGATCATTTCAGGGGGTAATTTCCACGGTGAGCCTGTTGGATTGGTGATGGACTTTCTGGGAATTGCAGCGGCGGAACATGCAGCCATTT
>JAJZTR010000246.1 GCA_021848775.1 Chloroflexota bacterium
AATCAGCGTTACCCAGATAATGGCAAATATGGTGAGAACATACCGCCAAAATTGATTATTTTCACCCCGGGCCGGTTCAAGGTAGGAACTTGACATTGAGAATCCTTATCGGGCGTTATGGACAGATTATTCTCCGCATACCTGGATACAGATGTCTCAGTATACCAAATTGAACTGGTTTTGCTTGAAAAAATGTGAAGAATTGTTGACCGCGGTGCTTTATTTTTAGGGAAAAAATCCTTATACTGAGTAAAACCATGAAACCATTCGAACGCCCTTTTATTCCCGCTGTCCTGCCTGCCCCAGCACTGCCCCTGGCCCGTTACCTTCCTCCCCTTCCGGAAGGGATGGTCGTACGCTGGCTAACCGAGAATGTACCTCCCAACACCTGGGTACTGGATCCATTCGGCTCCAATCCATTGACAGCCCTGGAGGCAGCCCGATCCGGATATCGCATTCTCGTCGCGAGCAATAATCCCATCCTGAGCTTTATGCTGGAGATATTGGCGTCCGCTCCACCCGCCAGTGAGTTCGAAGCAGCCATTTCAGCTCTGGGCAGCTCGCGCCGGGGAGAGGACCGGTTGGAGCGTTATCTGCAAAGCTTTTACCAGACTCCCTGCCCTTCCTGTGGAAAGCAGGCCCAGGGGATTGGATACATCTGGCAGCGCGATCTCCCTTCACCGGTAAAGGTCCGTTACCGCTGCCCGGAATGCGGTGACAATGGGGAAAAACCTTTCGGTGAATTGGATCAGGAGCGGTTGGCAGCGGTCGGCAGTGATGCCATGCACCGCTCGCGCGCATTATCCCGGGTGCTGCAGGAAGGAAATGACGAACAGCGCAGCACGGTGGAAGAGGCACTCAAGACCTATCTGCCAAGACCCCTGTATGTGTTGACCACCTTGATCAACCGCACCGAAGGACTGGCGCTGCCGCCAGAACGCAAAAGATTGCTCACCGCGCTGTTGATCAGCGTGTGCGATGAAGCAAACACGTTGTGGCCCTGGCCGGCTGCCCGCCCGCGGCCGCGGCAGTTGATCGTACCCACGCAATTCCATGAGAATAATTTGTGGACCGCGCTGGAAGAAGCGGTATCCATTTGGAGTTCCCAGCCGGTTCCAGTTCCCCTCACTCACTGGCCTGAGCGCCCCCCTGAGAGCGGTGGAATCTGCCTTTTCCAGGGTCGGATTAAATCCCTGCTGCCCCTTCCCAATGATCTGCAGCCTGCTGCCACACTGAGCGCTGTACCGCGCCCAAATCAAGCATTTTGGACATTGTGCGCCTTATGGTCAGGCTGGTTGTGGGGCCGCGATGCTGTCATTCCCCTGCAGGGAGCACTGGAACGCCGCCGCTATGATTGGCATTGGATGACCCACGCCCTGTACAGTGCCCTCTCGGGTCCGAATCAGCGCCTGGCACCCGGTACACCCTTTTTTGCTGTGGCAACCGAAGCCACTCCGGGGTTTTTACTCTCAATGGTCTCGGCTCCGGTTACCTCCGGTTACAGTTTGGAAGGATTGGCGGTGAATGGTGAGGAAACGCTCGCGCAATTCTGGTGGCGTTCTGGCAAACCTGTTGAGCCAGCCAGCGGCCAGAGCCCGAAAATCGTTATCCGGCGCGCAGTTCAAACTTACCTGTGCCGGCGCGGCGAGCCGGCAAATTATCTCTCCCTGTTCACCGCATCACTGGCTGGGATGGTTGAAGCCGGGCTGCTCCCGCGCAACATCCAGGATGTTTCGAATGATCTGATGACCCGCACGCAGGCTGCTTTGGCAGAACTGCTGGAAGACCGTTCTTTCCTGGTCAGATATGCCGGTAAAACCACTTCTGAAGAAGGCGGGGCCTGGTGGCTGGCAAATTCAGAAGGATGCGAAGAACCGCTGGCAGACCGAGTCGAATGCGAGATCGTAAAGCAGCTTTCTCAGCATAAAGAAATCTATCGTCAGGAAATCGACGAGTCGGTCTACCAGGCATTTCCCGGCCTGCTGACACCCTCGACTGAATTCATCGAGGCTTGCTTGAATTCATACGGCGAGACCGCCGGGAATCAGCCCATGGTGTGGCGTCTGGCTGACCAGGAACGACCCGCTGCACGTCGGGCAGATGTGAAAGCCGCCGCTGGTCTGCTTAATGGGCTGGCAAAACGATTGGGCTTTGAATCGCAAGGCGATAATCCGATTGTCTGGCAGAATAAAGATGGGAAACCGGTTTATCGATTTTTCATTATGGCTTCAAGCCAGATCAGCCGATATGTTTTCGAACCTCAACCGATCCCCCTCACCCATTGTGTCCTGGTTCTGCCGGGTGGGCGCTCCTCGCTGCATAATTTAAAATTGAGACGCGATCCGCGCTTAAACGCCGCTGTGGAAACCGGCTGGCATGTCCTTAAATTCAGGCACCTGCGGCAATTGGCCGGTTTGAGTGACCTTACTCACGACCGGTGGGAAGAAATGCTGGATGGCGATCCGGTGAGCTGGGAAGAAGCAACCCAACCATCCATGTTTTAGCCTACCACTTCCCTGCAGTAAACGTTGACTACGACCTCAAATTGTTGCGACAGGCATTGAGGTCGGTGTGTCCGTTGATGTTGGTGCTGTTGTTGCAGTCTGAGTATCGGTTGGGGTTGCCGTCGCGGTCGGGGTTGCCGTCGCGGTCGGGGTTGCTGTTGGTGGCGGGGTTGGCGTGTTTGTTGGCGTTGGCGTTGGCGTCGGAGTCGGGGTCTTCGTAACGGTTGGTGTAGGTGTGGTGGTAGGCGTGCGGGTTGGGGTAGGT
>JAJZTR010000058.1 GCA_021848775.1 Chloroflexota bacterium
CAGCTAAAACTGTAAGGATGAATGCAATTGAGAATACCAGGAACGTCAATATTCTTCTGATCTGGCGGCGGTGTTCGAGTTTTCGGCGTTCCTCAAGGCTGTTTTGGAAACGAGCAGCAAAACCGGCTGTTACGGTCTTTTGCCCCGCTGCTCTGAATTCACGTTGCACGAAGCCCCAGGTCCTTTGCATCTGCTGACAAACTTGGCAAGACTCGACATGGCGGTTCAATTCAGCCCGCTGCTCGGGGGTAAGACTCTCACGATCCAGGTTCCAGGTTTCAAAAGGCTGGTGACTCATCTTGGATCCTTTCACGAATACCGTTCTGCTCGGCTTGATAGATGGCAGCAAATTTCAAGCGGGCACGGTGCAACCGGCTTTTCACTGCGCTGACGGATAATTTTAAAGTCCGGCTTATTTCTTCTTCGGAAAACTCATACCAGTAGCGCAAAATAATTGCTGCCCGGTCCTGAGGGTTTAAAGCGCTCAACATTTTTTGGATTCGTTCCTTCTCTTCTCTTGCACCTGTCAACCTTTCGGGATCGGGTGTATTATCCGGCAGCACCTCTTCCATCCAATCCTCAATTTCCAACGTTGGCAACCGCCGTTTCCGCTGAAGATCGATGCAATAGTGAGCCGTAATCGAGAGCAGCCAGGTGGCAAAGGGGCGGTCACGATCGTAGCGGCGAATGGCCTGATAAGCACGCCAAAAGGCTTCCTGAGCAGCGTCCTCGGCTTCTAACGCGTCACCCAGCATCCGGTAACACAGGTTGTACACCGGATTTTGGTATCGCTCCACCAGCTGCGTAAAGGCTTCATCGTCACCATTTTGGGCGAGAACCAGCCAATCTGATTCGTCCGTGCTCAAAGTGTGCTCCACAATGTGATTTTTCTCTAGTTTCATATACGCATCCCAACCTCTCAGGTTGCGTTATAGTAAGGAGTGAAGGAAAACTCTTATTTTATTTTCATCATACAGCAATTATTCAGAAAATAAATCTTGTCTTTCGATTCCTATCTTGTTTGTTGCGATTTGCTTGTAACTGTTGATTTGGGTAATGATGATGGCTAATAAGATCAGCCCGCAGCCCAATAGCTGTATTGGAAGCATGCGTTCGTTGAGAATCAGGTAACCAATCAGGGCGGCGAACACAGCTTCCAGGCTGAATATCAACGCGGCATCGATGGGGGGAGCGTGACGCTGACCGATTACTTGCAGCGTGAACCCGATCCCTACCGGCACCACCGCTGAATACAAGAGCGCCAACCATGCTTCAGGTTGAGGGGCGGTTTTCCCATAATCAAACAAAAGCGCGAAGATCAAATTAATTACAGCCGCTACAGCGAATTGCCCGACCGTGAACATCAAAGGTTCCGACTGACGACCGCGAGTTCCGACGATGATGACATGAGCAGCCCAAAAAAGCGCGCCAGCCAAAACCAGCCAATCTCCCGGAGCAGGTTGATATTGTCCACCTGTGCTGAGCAGGAGAGCGCCGAGTGCTGCCAACCCAATGGCAACCCATATTACAGCCTGAATCTTTTGTCTGGCGAAGACCAACAATAAAAAGGGAATGATGACAACATACAAACTGGTGAGGAAACCCGCATTGCCGGCTGTGGTTGTTTTCATCCCAAGTTGCTGCAGGGTACTGCCACAAAACAAGACAAGACCTGCCAGCCCCATCCAGCGGAGCTGATCTTTTTGCACCTGCCAGCGAAAGCCGGCAACGGTAAACACAATAACAGCCCCCAGCAGGAACCGCCCGGCATTGAAGGTATAACTGCCCATGGATGCCGCGGCGATTCGTTGAGCGACGAAACCGCTGCCCCAGACGAGTGCGGTTAATACTAAAAAACCGTCGAACTTAATCCGTCGGGAGTAGGGTTGGTCAGCCTGCATGTTTAAATAATGAAACAAGAACAAAAATTTGTATGACGGGGAATAGCCGATGAATAAATGTTATGGATTGAATAGAAACCTGGCCATAAACGGATTATTCTATTCATCAAGCAAGAAGCCAATTTTTAAGGTGACCTGCCATTGACTGACATGATTTTCATCAATTCGACCGCGAACTTCTATCACCTCGAACCACTGCATGTTGCGCACTGTTTGCGAGGCGCGGGTGATGCCAGATTGGATCGCATCATCGATTCCAAAGGTCGATGTTCCAGTAATTTCAATGTGCTTATAGGTGTTGTTGCCCATAGGTATCCTTTCGAATCAATAATTTTGGCATCAGGTTATTGTACTCCAGGTGGAATGCGAACGACGAAATTTGCTAGAAATAGGTTATTCGGTTTCCTGATTTATGCAGAAAATCGCCCGGCTGCAGTCAAAACGCTTAAGGCGTCCACCGTAATCCACTCATTCGACTTTTTTATGCTGGTGCCGCCCCAATTAACCAGAGAACGATTGCCGCTAGGATGGTCTGTTACCGTGTAGTAACGTCTTTCGGCAGGGAATCCACCGTCCGGCAGCCGTTTCGATTCGATCATGTCTAATGCTTCCTGGCAGCGTGGATCATCAATACAGCCCAACTCTGCCATGACTTTAAGCCCGAATAAAATGTTGTAGTGCCAGTAGTAGGGATAATGCAGTGAAATAAAATGGGGATCGATGAGTTCCCCATCGGTCAATCGGCGAAACATTCGACGCTGCAAAAATACTTCAGCAGCATCCTTTAAAACGTGCTGAACCCGAGGGTCACCCGTCTTTTTGGCATACAAATTTAGCGCCCGGAGGGGAATGAGCGTTTCGTGAAATGAGGAATGGCTGGCGTGCGGTTTTTTGTCGCAGTTCCAGCCGCCATCCGGCCACCGCCACCCCATGACGGTATCGGCCAGATATTCGGTCATCGAATCGGCCAACCCCAATTTCAATAAAGCGTAAATGGCGTTGCCCTCAATGGATGCACAGGCGCGGACAAGCCCTTTGGAGTAAATAATTCGCCGCTTATGGGTCGGGTTTTCCCGCGTGCCGCTAAAGAAATACCCATACACCTGTTCCCTTAATGGGATCAAACCCAAATCACCTGCCGGGTATTCCATATCAGCCAGGATTGTGAGAACCCAGTGGGCGCCTACCCATTTTGTGTAAGGATGATAGGGCAACCGGCCTTCGGCATTTCGCTCGGAAAGCAGACTGGCGACCCGTTCGCTGTTGCGAATGATCTCCTGCAAGGACAGCATAGCCGGCGAACCCGGGTCCTCAAGGAGTATATTACGCCGGGCGAGGTATTGAACAGAAGGTTCTTTTGACGTTAATAGATCATTCACAACCTGCTGCATAACCTGTTCTCCCTCGGACGATGGAGTGGCACGGTCGTACTAATTATGCGCATAGCTAAGAAAATCTATAATTCGGCTATCACACAATTATAGTGTCGGTTCAAAATCCAAACGGTTCAACCAGCCCGGCAATATGCTAAATTCTTTGAATATCGCGTTTATTACTGGGCTACAAAATAAATATAAAATTCACGACCGTCGATTTGCGATGGCACCAGCCGCATGATCCCATTCGGATAAAGTCCCATCAGCGATTCCAGGGCAGGGGTGTGGTTAACGTTAACCACAAACAACTTGGGATTTGGCTGATTCAGTGTTTCAGGCAATTGATCGATAAAAATTGCATAATCTTTATCAGGGGTGCCGGCATTGACGCCCACCAGACGGGTATCCACCCAATGCGGGTAACCGACCACGTAAGCTGAATCCGGGTTTCCCCAGGTGTCGACGAAATCTTCCACGACACCGCCAATCTGGCTGCTATTCCATGCGCCGTTGTCAAAACTGGTGCGGTATTGATTGAAAACCAGATTGTAATTCAAGCTGGCTGACACAAAAATCAATAGTGCAGCCAAACCCCCTGCCAGGGCAGGTCCCATTTCTCGATGGACCTGGCGGATTGCGTTGTAAATTGCTTCCAGAGCAAACCCGATCAACAAAAACACCGGGATGATAGCTCCGGCGGTGCGGTTCAGGCTAGGATTTTCCGAGGGGAATGCCAGTGAGAATATGGACGGAAGCATCAAAATCGGAATCGAAATCAATAGTAAAAGGTCAGTCCATTTTCGCCTGCGGATATAGCGCACCAGCACTGCCACAAACCCGAGGTAGTAAAGCGCTCCGGAAACGGCGTCCAGTGCCGGCCGGTGCGGGACAGATATCACCCATACTTCACCATTATCCCAGGCGAACATCGTCATCGCGCCCCATAAGTTCTTCAGGAATATTTCCAACGCGGGAGCTTGCAACTCCTGCTCAATCGATCCGACGCGCGTCAGGGTGCGGTATAAAACTTGATCGGGGTTATCGATGCCATAGCGAATCAATGGAATCGCAACCAGCGTGGCGGTCATAGTGATCAGCAGCAGCCCAATCATGGCATGTCGAACAGCCCGGTTTGATTTGTTGTGCAAGAGGTACAGGGCGATCGCCAGCACAATCAGGAGCGGCACAACGCGGAAAGGGGTATAGCCGTGCAATCCCAATCCCAGGAAAAGACCCGAAAGGACAAAATCACGGCGTTTCTGGGTCCGCATACCGCGCAGGAAGAAATATAGCGTCGGTGCAAAGAAAAATGGGTACAAAGTAAATCGCAACGCTACACGGGAGATTACATTCGGCCAATAAGCGATTCCGGCGAACAACATGGCAAACAAACCGGCCAGCCGGCTGCCTAATTCCTTCCCCAGCAAATACAGAAATGGAAGGATCAATATTCCCAGGACGACTGTGCCAATTTTCAGGCTGACGAATGAGATTCCGGTATTGAACAGGTCAGCGATGAAGGCAGTCCAATAAAATTGGAATGCCTCACGCCCGGTATTGCGTGTAAAAAAGATGGGTCGCTGACCGTCCAGCACATCTGCTACATCGTATAACTTTTCAGCATGGTCGCTGACCATCTGCGAGGGGACTTCGTTGAATTGATAAACCCGAAAAAACACACTGAGGATGAATGCTGCCGCAAGGAGCAGCGTCCACGCCGATATTTTAAGGGTAAAGCCTGAACGGATTTGCTCCAATAAATTGTGAAAGGGTTTTTGCAGGATAAAACTTGGCGATCGGACAGCGAAAATAAATGCTCCTATGGATGCCATCCATACCAGAGTGTTGAGGGTTGTGAACTGTTCGCTGCCGAAAAATAAGAAAGCTACTGCCGCCAATCCCAGGCTGATCCCGAGCATGGTGCGATCAAATTGCCTGGAAGGTTCTTGCAGGGTTGGTTCATCGGTGTCAGCCAATACAAATTGATTGCGCAGCAAGGCAAAAACCAGCGCAATTGCAGCTGCGCCATAAAAAAGCGCTCCCACAACCCAATCGCGATTCGGGCGCGGCTCAAGTGAAAACTGGGCGATCAAAGCTGCTAATAATGCCAAGAGTGTCAGCCAGGGAAGGGGGTGTTCCGGCTTGAGGAATGGTTTTTCGGCAGGCTTATCCACCCGTTCCGGCTCATCCACCACACTCGCAACCTGTGTGTCGACCTCTGGCTCGAATTCATCGACTGGCGGTGGAATTACGATATGTTTTCGCCCCGGGATCAGGAGCGACTTCAGGTAATCTAAAACGCTGGGTTCATGATTCTCGTTCACGGCTGCTCAGGTTTTTGACAAATGAAGAAGGTACAAACACCGTCATCCCGCGGCTGTGTTTCCTGCCACGAGCGTTCAACAATTTTACGGGTAATCGCCAGGTTCCAGGAAGTTGGGACTAAGATCCAGCGGCCGGTGATTTTCCTGACGATCCAGGCCGGCAAACCAAAATAATGACCCCATTCCAAAATGGCCAATGACGCCGGAGAAAAATAATTCCAATGCCGGATGACCTGCAAACCAGCCTTTTCGACCCGATCCTGCCAGATTTCGGGTGGGTCGAGATGAACATGGCGTGAAATCCTGTCGAACAGGCGCCGGTAGGCATTCGCCGCAACTTTCCAACCAATACGGTCAAGAAACCGGGCAATGCTCAAATTCGGATCGAAATTGGAATTGGGTGAGCAAAAATAAAACATACCGCCAGGTTTCAGCACCCTGGCCAGGTCATCAAGAACCGGCTGCACATCCTGAATGTGTTCCAGTACCGAATTCGAAATTGCGCTAGAAAAGGTAGCATCCGGAATGGGCAGCTTCTGCCCATAGGAATGGATCAGCAGGGCGTAATTCTTTCTTGTTTTAGCTTCACGCAAAGGACCAAACCACGGGTCGACCCCGACTTCCAAATTGCGGGTGAAGGTGATTTCAGTAAAATGCCCGTCACCGCAGCCCAGGTCGAGCGTGGGGGATTCCAGGGGCAGATCCTGATAAAAGCGTCCCTCGACAGCCCGCATTAAGCCGCGGAAGTAAGGGAGTTCTCGAATGTTGCGCCAGAGCAAGTCGCGCTGCGATGTCAACCGCATAGACCTCATTTAAACCCCAGAAAGATTGAGGTAATTGGGATGGTTTTTTATCGTGCCCAGAGGACAGAAATATTATACCTGAGAAAATTTGAGAGTGGTGATCAGGCCTTCACCGGCTGCCTTGAACAAGAGATGCACCGTCGCCTGTCCTTGAAAGGGCAGCCCATTTTTCTCGAATTCGGCGGCGATTTCAAACCGGGTTATTTCACTATTTACTTCGAGCAGGGCAAGGAGGATTTCAATCCCTTTCCGGGCTGAGGAATCCGTCCAACCTAGCCGGGCTAAGCGGCTGCGGTCGTTGGAAATTGCCACCGGGCCTATAAGAGGAATCAACCAGCGGGCATCCTGCGCGGTTATGAGGTGCAGTGTTCCGCGCATGCACCAGGTCCATGCCAGTGCTGCTTGGAGCTGGTGGATTGCTGTAGCTGGGATGCTGTGATCAACTGGCTGCGGGCTCGAATGGACAAATAAGCCGATGGAAGGTCCTGTGCCTGGAGGCCTATCACCGCATGAACAACTTGCTCAGGCTGTTCCATAAGTTCAGACTCCTTCAAAAAGCTGTGCTCTAGCACGCAGGTTTCTGACCTGCGCTAGAGTTAGTTTTATACTCATACTCTGTTACCGGTCGATTCTTATTCCCACTCTTCAGGGTGGTAACGGCGGATGCGTTTCTGTTCACCCCGTTGCCGCTTAGACGCCACCCTCGCTGCTTTGGCAGTAACGCTCGGCCGGGTGGGTTTGCGCACTTTTGGAGGTTCGAAGGCTTTTTGCATCAACGCGACCAGGCGACTGACGGCATCGTCGCGATTTTTGTCCTGGGTGCGGTAGCGTTTGGCCTCAATGATCAAAATGCCATCCTCGGTGACGCGGCTGCCGGCAAGCTTGATCAGCCGCTGTTTGATTTCAAGCGGAAGCGCGGGTGAGCGGGATATATCGTACCGCAGCTGAACCGCGGTGGATACTTTATTGACATTTTGACCACCAGGGCCGGACGCACGGACGTAATCGAATGTCAATTCATTTTCATCCAGCGAGAAGTTGGGTGTAATTTCGATCATATTCGAGTAAATCATACCCGAAAATAAGGAGGTTTGTTTAAGAGAAACCCTCTTATTGGAATGGATCAATAGGCAGTTTGAGATAATCTCAATATATAGTAAAAAAGCAAAAGGCAAGACAACGCCATTTATGCTAAGCTCATGCCGGAATTAATAGTTCAATAGGGTTTAAGTGGTTAATTATCAATTACATCAAAAGGACTTGACAAACATCCTTTTATCAAAGGAATTTAAAAAGTCAAAAAATAAAAAGGGGATTAAATTGTATCTGCTACGTCATCCGTCCAGTGGATAATGGCTTCCCAATCGCGGTAATCGCCTTCTGGAGCGCGCAGCGCTTTAACTACCAGCCGTGCCAGCCAATCCATCCGTTTATACTCCAGCACGCCGCCGAAGAAACCGATGCTGATAGGCCTGACCTTGGATATTTTATTGAATACTTCCGCCAGATAACCTTCAGCCTGGTAGCGGGTTTCCGGGTTATCCTCGCGCATGGTCATACAGCATACAAAGTAGGCTACCGGGACCTTGCATAATTCAGCCTCATGGTCTTCAAGGAAGCGTAAGACGTCGTTATGAATTTTCCCCCCGCGAATTGCACTGCCAACAACCACCGCGTTGTATTCTCCAATGTCGTGAATATCTTGAACTGGTATTACATCGACCGAATATCCATGGCCGGCTAATGTATCTCCGACCGCTTTGGCTACTTCTGTGGTTGATCCATAATATGTGGCATAAGCGACCAGAATTTTCTTTTCCATGTTTGGCTCCATTTACTAATTATACTTAATGTTGCCTGTGTTGATTAACCCTCCGCCACTTATACAAAGACGCGACTATAAAATGAATACAGTTAAGGAAACGGATGAAATAATTAGAAAATGATTTCCTCTTTCCCGGATAATTTTTCCTGAATATGGTGAACTATCGTGTCAAGGTGTTTTGGATGATGCACAAAATCCAGATCATCGGTTCGCAGGGTCAAAACCGGACATGTATCAAAGGTTTGCATCCATTCTTCATAAAAGCTGTCCAACAATTGCAGGTAATCGGCGCTGATTCCAGTTTCAATATCACGCGCCCGCTGATGAATTCGCTCCATTAACACCGGAACCGGTGCTTTGAGGTAAATCAATAAAGCTGGAGGGGGCAGCGTTTTAGTTACCAGAGAGAATACTTTCCGGTAAGTCTGGAAATCGCGTTCGTTGAGATTTCCAAGGTGATTTAAAGCCCGGGCAAAAATCGCTGCATCCTCGTAAATGCTGCGGTCAATGATCGCCGAACGCGGATCCTGCCACATATCGAGATGCTGCTGCGCGCGGTGTCCAAGGAAGTAAATTTGCAAATGGAAGGACCATGCACGCATGTCATTATAAAAATCGGGCAGGTAAGGGTTGTCGGCAACCGATTCATAAGCAGTCCGCCAGCCTAATCTTGCGCCGATTCGCTCGGTTAATGAGGTTTTACCCGAACCGATATTTCCAGCCACCAGAATAAGTCTTTTTGGAGCCATCCATTCCTCAATTTATCCCAGGAGTTTTTTCTTAGTACCAGTTTACACGAAATAATTAAAAAAATAAATCTCAACAATCAAGAATTACCTAGCAACCCGGACATGAATTATGGGTTTTAAATGAAGCGGATGCATTGGAACAAGCAAAGTTCATTTGGCTTAATAAATTATGATAAACTTATCCGGTTGAACTGCTGGCGGGTCTTTTAACAATATGCAGCTATTCAATCTCCCACTCCAAATTCGAGGTGTAGATAATGGAAATTGCCCTGGACAAGGTAGCTTCTGCGGCTAAGCGAAGTCGAGTTCCAGCAACGCGCCGTGAACGCTGGGCCTGGTATTTATATGACTTTGGTAATTCAGCTTATGCCGCGGTAGTACTTTTAGCAATATATTCGGCGTATTTCAAAGGCCAGGTCGTTGGCGGATCAGAAGGCACCCGTTTATGGGGGCTGTCCGTCGGAATTGCCATGCTGGCCGTGGCGGTCATTTCTCCAATTCTGGGTACGCTGGCAGATTATTCGGGGTCAAAAAAGAAATTCTTGTTCTTTTTTACCTCAATGGCTGTGATTTTTACCGCGTCTTTATTTTTCGTGATGCCAGGCAATATTTTTATCGGGATGTTATTTTTTATCCTGGCAGAAATCGGTTACCGCGCCTCGCAGGTCTTCTATAACGCGCTCTTGCCTGAGATTGCGGAACCGGATGAAATTGGCAAGGTATCTGGAAACGGTTGGGCAATTGGATCTTTTGGTGGGATCATCTGTCTGGTGATCGTTTTGGCACTCATCATGTTGGTGGGTGGAGACACAACGGTCCGGTTGTCATTTCTAATCACAGCAGTCTTTTATATGGCATCGGCTTTGCCCATCTTCCTTTGGCTGCGGGAGCGTGCTGAGCCCAGACCTATGCCCGCCGGGAAATCTTCGTTCAAAGTAGCTATAGAACGACTGGGAATCACTTTTAAGGCTGTCAAGAGTTATAAAGAGTTCATTAAATTCATCATCGCATTTTTGGTATTTAACGATGGAATTATGATGACACTCGATTTTGCCGCGATCATTGGCGCCGTTTTATATGGAATGAACCAGCAGCAGTTGATCATTTTTATGATCATTGTGCAGGTCACCAGCGTGGGCGGGGCATACTTATTTGGCCTGTTGGCGCACCGCTGGAGCAGTAAAAATTCATTGGTTCTATCCCTGGTGCTTATGATCGGAGCAGTCGTCTGGCTGCTTTTTGTTGATCAATTATTTGTGTTTTACATTGTTGGCGGCGTTGCCGGTTTTGCCCTCACCGGTGTGCAATCGGTCAGTCGAACTCTGGTTGGGCAATTTGCACCTGAAGGAAAGAGTGCGGAATTCTACGGATTCTTTGAAGTCGGCGGGCGGACCTCATCGTTCATTGGACCAGCAGTCTATGGTGTGATCGCGGCCGAAGCTGCTATCATCTATGCAACCCGCGGGTATGATGTATTGATAGCAGAACAGATGGGCCTAAAAGCGGCTGTAATTTCCATCATTGTGTTTTTGGTGGTCGGCCTGATTTTACTTTTTACTGTACAGCAACCCAAAGTACGGTCGCATGAGGTAGCCGTTGAATAAACGAGCGGCTAATCATTGGATATTTTATGTCAGATGAGAATGTAAAAGTAACCTACCCGCGCCGGAGGGTCATCCGGCGCATCTTGCGGACGCTCATTCGCGGGGCTTTTAACGCCCTTAGCAATTTTCAAATCATTGGCTACCAAAACCTTCCCAAAGAAGGCCCATTGTTGGTTGTCGGCAACCACTTTAGTTTCATCGATCCAGTCGCTGTTATCGGTGTTTTGCCCTACCCAATTGAGTTTGTGGGCGGTAATCAGACGCCGAATGCACCTGGGATGGTCTCCTGGCTTTCTCGGGTGTATGGAATACTACCGGTTCGCAGAGGAGGTATCTCTGGCGAAACCCTGCGCGCCTCGCGTAAGGTTCTGAATAATAAAGGGGTCCTTGGAATTTTCCCTGAGGCTGGCTCATGGGCATCGGTCTTACGCCCTGCCAGGCCCGGTACGGCTTACCTGGCAACCTGCACCCATGCGCAAGTTCTACCAATCGGACTGGATGGACTGACCGACATGTTTCCTTCCCTAAGAAGGGGAAAACGAGGTCGAATTACGTTTAATATTGGCAAACCTTTTGGCCCGTTTTACGTTTCTGAAAGAGGAGAAACGGACCGGCAGCAGTTAGATAAATTGGGACACGAATTCATGCGCCGCATCGCCGACCTCATACCGGCTGAAAAGCGTGGTTTCTATTCTGACGATCCTGCGATCCGAGACGCTGCCCAGGGAGCTGCCGTTTATCCCTGGGAAACAGTGCAAGAAGCTTAAAAATAACTGGCGCAGGAGGGGATCCAATGCGCCAGTTTAGGGAAAATTTTTATTTTCTTGGGATTACGCCTCCATTGGATGATAATTAATGGGGGCAAATTTAATATTTACTTTAAGGTACCGTGGTCATCGTAGGTGTTGCGGTAGGAGTATTAGTCGGTGTTTCGGTAGGGGTATTTGTCGGTGTTTCGGTGGGGGTGTTGGTAGGTGTATTGGTAGGGGTATTGGTAGGGGTGGGAGTCGGAGTTACCGTCGGGGTTTCAGTGGGGGTTTCAGATTCTTCAGGAGTTTCCTCCTCTTCCACCTCATCTGGGTGAACCACAATACCCTGAGCAGCGAGCGGGCCGCCAGTCACGTCGCGACGTGAGATGATGGTCACTTTTGCGCCAACGACGAGTTTGTCAACCCGATGGTATGGCAGGATTTTGGTGGTTTCGCTAAGCTCAAAGGTATAGAGTCCGCCTTTAGCTTCGATCGTGATCGATACGCCTTCAACATATTCAGTCACGATACCCACGCGATGAATCTTTTCCGGTTTCCCTGGGACAACCAACACTTTCAAGGCCGAGTATTCACCGGCGGCTGCCGGTGTTTCGGAAACCTCGACCGTCTCACTGGCTTCAGGATCAGCTTCTTCGGTCAATTTGACCGCCTGAACCATAACCTGAACCCCAAGGTTGAGGTTTTCCCAGGTTGCAGGATTAACGGTAGGGACTTTAATGACGGTCTTATCCGTGAGTTCAAATACTACCTGGCTGCCCGCACCAACGTCAATGGTCAGTGAAGCTGCGTCTACTGCAACTACCGTACCACGGAAGTTGACTTTCTTGCCTTTGGTGCGTTCCGCCTTGGCAGCGTCCCGTTCAGCTTTTTCGGTCGCTTTTAATTCTGACCGTCCAGCTTGCTCGGTTGCTCTGGCGTCCTCACGGGCATTCTTCTCAGCTTCCTGAGTAGCCTTACGGTCGCTCTGGTCGCCGTTGGTTCCCTTCTTATAGGAAACAATGCTTTCTTCGACAGCACTGGAATTAGAGTCCGCAAAAACCTGGGCAGTGCCAAAAGCGAAACTAAGAATGATGATAACTGAAACTACAGCAAACATTTTTTTCATGGTATTCGACCTCCTTTGATCATTTGTTGGATTGAAATTACATCTACGGTTCAAAGGTGATTGTCAGCGTAATACTGACTTCATTTCCTTCAAGGTCGCTGATCACGATATCGATCAGATTTGGACCTTCTTCCAGGTCGACCGGTACTGAAAAAATCGACCCGGGTGAGTTGGTAAGGATCAAGTCGTTTATAGTTACAACGATTTCTTGATTCGCCGAACCTTGAACAATATAAGGTTCAGTATTAACAGTCGCATCAGATGCTGAAAAGATACGGGCAGTTAAGGGACCAGACGTTAATTCGTTTACCGGCGCATCCGGGGCTAGAGTGAATTCTGCGGATGGAATAGCCTCCATACCTTCCGGTTCTCGTAAAACATCACCCGGTGCCTCACCCTGTGATCCAGCGCAGGCTGATAATATAAGCGTCACTAAAAGAAAAAGGGCTAAATTTTTCATCATCTCAGTATAATCAAAAATTATCTTTCTTCATTAAACAAGCACTTTTCATTTTTGATAGGTCTTGTTAACAATTCGAAAATTGTGCTGGAACACAATTTTAGTAATTTCGAATATTTATTGATTTGAAACAATGAACAGCGAGCAACTCTGTGTTATATTTCGCACGACAATATCACATTTGAGAGATTAATATGCAGGCAGAACAGCAACTCCCGATGACAACACGGCGGTTATTTCTTAAACATGTGGCTGTACCCAATGAACACGGTTCATGGGTATTTCTTTTCAGCCCATTATTGATTGGTTTGTTTGTCGGCGGGAATTTCTCCTGGGCGAGTGTGTTGTTTATCGCTTCGGCTTTGTCAGCCTTCATGCTGCGCCAACCAGTCACGATACTCGTGAAAATCCTGAGCAAACGGCGCCCGCGCAGTGAAATGTCAGCGGCAGTTTTTTGGATTAGCGCGTACAGTGTCATCGGGCTGGGAGCCTTGACAGGCCTCATTATGATGGGCTACTTTTCTCTGCTCTACCTGGTCGTTCCTGCCCTGCCGGTATTTGGCTGGCATTTATGGCTGGTGAGCAGGCGTTCAGAAAGACGCCAGGTTGCCGTAGAAATTGCTGGAAGCGGAGCTTTGGCGCTTACAGCTCCAGCCGCTTATTGGATTGGAGTGGGGGACTATGACCCGGTTGGGTGGCTGCTTTGGGGTTTGACCTGGATTCAGGCTGCGGTTTCGATATATTATGCATATTTACGGCTGGAACAAAGGACCTGGAAGGAAGTACCATCGGTTTCCCTACGCTGGCAGGCTGGACGAGCTGTAATTGCTGCCGCAACGACTTCTCTACTGCTGGTGATCCTCCTGCAGATATTTACAATCGTTCCTGCATTATTGCCATTGGCTTACGCAATCCAATGGCTCGAGACTATTTATGGCACTTTCAAACCAGCTGTAAAAGTAAAACCTACTCTAATCGGATTGCGCCAATTATTTGTGAGTACATTTTTCACTATTGTATTTATTCTGACCTGGGTTTTATCTTGATCAGGATGAAAAATCAACGAAAAATGAGTGCCAGAATTGGTGATATTAGATGAGTATTTTCCATAACCTGTAACCAAATTGTCACTTAAACGACTATAATACAGCGCATTAATTGCAATTAAATAGACAAAACCTCCTCGGTACCCATTACAGATCACTGACAATCCTGGTAATTGAGTGCAAGGAAAATCTGGCCTTATTCGTATTACTATGGGTATAGAGGAATGAGGATGAATCGCATACCAATATTATTAATGGTGTTGATCATAGGGTTGGGGATTGTTTTAATCGCCTTTTTCCCGGCCAATCCGGTGATGGCAGAAAGCGACTCCCCTGAAATTGGCAAAGCGATTTCTGAATCCCAGCCGCAATCTGAAGATTATCTAAGCGGGTCAGAAAGGGATTTTACCGGGTGCACGCGGATTAATTCTGCCCCGCTTAATGCTGATTTTGAACAACGGGTAGTGGAGCTGGTAAATCTAGAACGGGCCAAAGTTGGTGCGGCGCCGCTCAAACGCAACAGCGATTTGGATTTTGCATCCCGTTACCATGCCAGGGATATGGTTGACGATCAATATGATTCCCTCACACACGACACAATGGACCGTGTCGATGGATCCATGCGTTTTGTTTGCAGTCCATTCGAGCGGATCCGCCTTTACTACACGGATTATTATGCAGCAGGCGAGAATCTGGCTGCGGGATTCGACACCCCTGAGGATGTCGTGAAAGGCTGGATGGGTTCGGAGGGACATCGCAACAACATGCTGGATCCCAGGTACCGCGAGATTGGTGTCGGATTTTATAAGGGTGATGCTCTATTTAGAGAATACTGGGTTATGGATTTGGTTGGTAAATCTGATGTATATCCAGTTATCATCAACAATGAGGTCGCACAGACTACCTCGCCGTACGTAAATTTATTCGTGTATGGTAAAGATAAATGGTCTGAGATGCGTGTCAACAATAACAATAGCAGTTGGTCAACCTGGATGCCTTTTCAAGAGACGGTGAACTGGCAGCTAAATCCTGTCAACGGGATTCACACACTGTCGGTCGAGT
>JAJZTR010000247.1 GCA_021848775.1 Chloroflexota bacterium
ATTTCCTCAGCATAAAGCGGTTAAGGTTTTGGGATCAGGCGCTGCAACCGATACCATCGCCGTTCATTCCCGTAAACAGCCCCTATGGCTCAGCGCTGCAGAAAAATCGGCTTTACAAGCCTACAGCCAGGCAGGAGTTTCTCCAGCGGATATCGATTTGTTCGAACAGCATGATGCCTTCACCATCATGGCCGCGTTATCGCTCGAAGCCTGCGGTTTTGCCCAACCCGGTCAGGGACCGCGCCTGGGTCTGGATGGTGAAATAGCGATCGGCGGGCGAATCCCGGTATGCACCCGTGGTGGATTGAAGGCCCGCGGACATCCAGTGGGAGCAACCGGAATCTATCAAATCGTCGAGGTGGTTCAACAATTACGCGGTGAAGCCATTGGGACACAGGTGGAAAATGCGCGAATCGGTATGACCCAAAACATAGGTGGCAGCGGCTCCAACATGATCACCCACATTTTTGGTCGAATGAATTAGACCCAACCTCCAATAAGTCTACCAACTTCCGACAGGGCGTCGTTCAGCACGCCCTGCCTTTTTCTAAATAACCCTAATTTTCGCGGTACAATTTTGCCATTGGGAAATAAAGACTGATGCCAGAATTGTCACTAAAGCATCTAACTGAATACCGTCGTGGAACATTCCACCTGGAACCGTCCCAAAAGCTGCGGACGAAGGAACAGGCGGTCGCCTTTGTTAATAAACGTGGTTTCGTGTATTTCTGGCCGATCCAGGGTGTGGTGCTTCCAAGCCTGTGGGCAGCAACCGCAGGCGACCGCCCGGTGCCGAACGAGCATGATGATCCCGGGCACATCACCTGGGCTTGGAAGGATGAACTCCTCGACAAACGGGTCTGGTACTATGCCCGGATACTGCGCCGGCGAAACACCTTTATCTCCTTCGATCACCTGCCACACTTCTATGCGCTTTCACCCAATTACGGCGACCCGGATGAGGATTACCTGCTGCAATATGAGCAAGGGTTGCTCACGCAGGAAACTAAACTTGTTTATGAAGCGCTGCTCAAAGAAGGTCCGCTTGATTCAATTTCACTGAGGAGGGCCGCGCGGTTGTCAAACCCGGAGAGCACGTCCAGGTTCACCCGGGCACTTGACACCCTGCAGATCGAATTTAAGGTGCTGCCCACCGGAGTGGCTGAAGCAGGCGCCTGGCGGTATGCATTTTATTATGATTTGACCCATCGATATTACCCTGACCTCATTGAACAGGCTGGGAAAATTTCAGAACCCGCCGCCCGGCAGAAAATTCTAACGACCTATTTCCATTCAGTGGGTGCTGCTTCACGGCGGGATGTCGCAAAATTATTCATCTGGCGTCCCGAAGACCTGGACAGAACTTTTGCAGCTTTGGTCACCCATAATTTGTTGACCGACCAGGTAGTTCTTGAGGGTGCGAAAGAACCGGTTTATGCATTATCAATATTAGTTTAAACAAGGCGGATGCCAATCGTTCAAGTAAATATACTGCTTCCGGAAAGCCTCCAATAGCATCGAGTGTATAATCAGGTCAGGCAGGATTGTTCATCTTACTCGGAATCAAATGGAGGGATCCATGCTTGAATTCCATGTCTCGAGACAGTCACGCGACCGGTATGATTTCAACCAGTCGCTTTTTACGCTTAACGGCAATGTCATATTCGCAAATTTCCATTCGGCGAGAATGTTTGCCGAAAAGATGAATCAAAAACGGGATCTGGTCAATTTTCCAGAACGAGCAGTAAAAGCCGGGCAAATCAATGCCATGGGTTTGCTGGATGAAATCCTGCATGTGGTGGTTGCCAGATACCGGGAGCAGAAAGTCCCTTCCGTCATGACCCAGGCTTTAACCTGGTTGGAGCAGGATTTATCACCTCTGCAACTCGATGCTGCTTTAATGGCATTTACGCTTGAATTTCCACCAGTTTCCGTATATCTCCGCGAACAAACCCCTGATCAATATCTGCAAAGCGAAATGGACGGCCGGTCAAACCGGTCTGTCGCACTTGAAGAAATGCTCATGTTGTGGATTTCAAATTTAAACCCGGCGCTCGAGCCTTACCTTGAATTATTTGACGACAGTCACCTTGAGAAAGAAACCGCCTACTCTCCGATACTAAAAAGTATGTACCAATTCTTCTCAACCCAACCGACTTTCGGTCCCGACTCTCAAAACTTGATCGATGTTCTACGGGCCCCAGCGCTGGCACATCCTTTCTCGCTGACCGACCAGTTGGAATATGTCCGCCAGCACTGGGCTGAATTCATCGGGCAGCATCTTTATCGCTTGCTCGGCAGCCTGGATTTGATCAAGGAAGAGGAAAAATTGCCATTCTTCGGCCCCGGCCCGGTTGCTATCCCGGTTTACGGTCGTGGCGCCGCCGGAATCGAAGGGGAAGTAGAGAACTTTAGTCAGGATCGAGATTGGATGCCCCGGCTGGTACTATTGGCTAAAAATGCCTATGTCTGGCTGGATCAACTCAGCAGAAAATACCAGCAACCCATCCAAAGGCTCGACCAGGTGCCGGATGAGGAATTGCAGGCAATGGCTTCACGCGGGTTTACCGGTCTCTGGCTCATCGGACTGTGGGAGCGCAGCCAGGCTTCAGCCCGGATTAAACAGTTGTGCGGTAATCCGGAGGCGATTGCATCCGCTTACTCGCTGGCATCTTATCAGATTGCGGGGGAACTT
>JAJZTR010000248.1 GCA_021848775.1 Chloroflexota bacterium
CTCCTGATGTAACTTTCCAATCCAGTTTGAATCAAATAGAATATTCAAAACCACGAGGAGAATCAACCCGATGACACGCAAAGTCAGTCGTTCAACCGGAAAAATAGGAAATTCATGGGTATGGATTGCTGGATTCGCCATCCTTGCCCTGATCGTTGTGGGCGCCATCTCGGCAATGACACCCCCTGACGCCACCGCCAGTCTTGCTCGCGAGATCAGCGTCAGTGAGGCTGCAACATTGCGCGATCAAGGCGCCTTCATGCTGGATGTACGCGAACCCGATGAATGGAATGCCGGGCACATTCCGGAGGCAACATTGATCCCCCTGGGCGAGTTGGAAAGCCGTCTGGATGAATTGCCCCGCGACCAGCAGATCGTAGTGGTTTGCCGCTCCGGCAATCGCAGCGCAACCGGCCGGGATATTCTGCTTGATGCCGGATTTAAAGAGGTTACCAGTATGGGTGGCGGGATGAACTCATGGGTAAGTCAAGGCTTGCCGACCGTCACCGGTCCGTAAAAGCCTTGCCGCAAACTCATTAAAACCAAAACCCTCCCGTCATGGACAACAGCGATCGGGAGGGTTTTCCATAGATCTACGAGCTACCCGCTGGTTTCTCCAACTTGCACAACCGATGCCCGGGTTTTTGGCAAGGTGACAATTCCCAATCCAGTCAAAAAGAAAATATAGGCTAACATTTCGGTCAGCGAGGGGTTGCCGTTATAACCAAACATGGCTGTGAGCAATAACCCGAAAGTGGATTTTTCCGGAAGCAGCCAATTGATGTCGTACACATGCTCGATGACGCCGGGGATGATGCCGGCTTCGTTGAATTCATGTACGCCGTGTGCCAGTAATCCGGCGGCAAATAATAATAGCAGGACATTCGTTACCTGGAAAAAGCGCTGCAGGTTGAGCCTGTAGGTACTGGCGAATAAAATGTAACCCAGCAGGACAGCCAGTGACAAGCCGGCTAATGTCCCCAATAGTGCCGACATAGGTTCGCTCGTGTATCGTGCAGCCATCAGGAATAATGCCAGTTCAATACCCTCACGACCTACAGCGGTGAATGCCAATAAAAATAAGGCACCGCGGCTGTTGGACGAAGCAGCATTACGAACCCCTGCCTCGAGGTTTTGTCGCAGATAGCGTGCTTGGCGGTGCATCCAAAATATCATCCAGGTCAGCAATCCGGCTGCCAGAATCATCATGATTCCTTCGAATATTTCTTCACCGCGGCCTTCGAATGTCGCACCCACCGCATTCAAGCCAAAGGCGGCGCCCACACTGAGAACGACGGCAGCAGCTACCCCGTACCAAATCCACACCCGCAGGTGTGGCAGTTTCATTTTTTGAATTGCTCCCAACAAAATACCAATAACCAGGGCAGCCTCCAGCCCTTCACGCAAAGCTAAGAGTAAACTTGAAAACATAATGAACAGCTCCTTGAATAGAAGTGGATTGGGGAGGGTATTAATGTTGGAGGACAAGAAAAAGTGCTCCGCGTCAACGGAGCACCGAATTTAAGTCCCGGTCCTCCCTGAAGTGGTTGCAAAAAACAACCGCCGCAGACAGGCCGATTATAGCATATTTTTATAGTTTTTATCCTATTAATTATTATTATTTAATCAGGATTTCGCCTTACTCAATAAACCTTTCATACGCGGTGCGATTGCTTTGTAAATTGGGCAGCGATCATATACTGCGCTGAATAAAAACAACCCAGCCAAAACCAGTAAAAAGATTGAAGGACCAGATGCCAGTCCGATACCTGCCAGAATTAGGGCCACGATGGTCCGCAGCCAGCGGTCAGCAGGGCGAAGCTGCATTTTTACCTCCCGGCCTTCAGCCAGGTCAGCAAACCAATCGTCTAAAACAGATTCCGGCTGGGCGCCGGCCTTGCGAAAGACCAGTTCACCATCGCGGTAACCCATTACAGTCGGAATACTCAACACCTTGAGCGACCTCAACAGTTCTGGCGACTCATCCGCGTTGATCTTGACCAGCTTTACCTTGCCTTCGAACTTGCGACTGGTCTCCTTCAGAGCAGGTGCCATGACTTTGCACGGACCGCACCACGATGCCCAAAATTCTACCATCACCGGCAGCTTCGAAGTTTTAATGGTTCGGTTGAATTCTTCGATTTTCATACCAAATATTTTCGGTATTTACTTATTGGTACGGATTTTCAACAAAGCATATACCGGGCAAAAACCCACCACACCGGTTACCAACAATAGCACGCCGATGATATTAACCACCACGCCAAGAGTCCCGGTCAACACACCGCCAAATCCCAAGGCTAAAAGAATGATCCCGACCAGCGTCCGTAAAATTCGATCCCAACCAGCTTCGTTAATATATTTCATGTTTCTCTCCTGTGAAACCTATTGAACTTTGAGCGTCACTATAGTAGATGCTATGCTCTCAGGAAAGTGACAAATTTTTTACAGGTTGGTGATTTTCCTTTACCCTGGAAATTGCTGCGATCGAAACCAGGAAGAGAATAGTATAGATACCCATTACATAGGTGTATCCGATACCATCCGCTATTGGACCGCCGATGTAGGCTCCGATTGCGCCAGCACCGGCTCCAGCCAGGTTTGAGAGTCCAAGGAACCGGCCAGCCTGCTCCGGGGGTACGATTTCAGTACCGAGCGCCCAGTTGGCCGAGTAAAACAGCCCCATCCCGATC
>JAJZTR010000059.1:0-9605 GCA_021848775.1 Chloroflexota bacterium
CAATGACCGCTATGTGATTACTCCCGAGTTGATTATGGATATTTACCGGAAGCCGCTGGGTACCGAGGAAAGAAAATCGGCTCCACTGCGTAATATCCTGAGCATCGATTATGAACGCAAGGACATCATCGGTTTGATATTTAATTTTGGTACGGTTTACATCCGCGTGGGGGATAGCACCTTTACATTTGATAATGTGGTTAATCCGGCTGAAGTTCAGCGGGAGCTCTTCCAGTTTTTCATGGAAAACAAGCAGCGCGAAGAAGCCCGTGCTGAGCAGGAACGAAATGACCAGATGGCCGATTGGATCCAACGGTACCACGACTTCATCGAAGAGGATTTGCCGGAAGAACCGGACACGGAAGAATGATCAATTTCGCGGTAAAATAACTCCTTGTATTGACTTATCGCTTGTAGATATTGAAGGCAGGAAAGAATGGCATTAAGAGAGATCGTTACCGTACCGAATGATGTGCTGCGGCGGAAGGCGCATAAGATCACAACATTCGATAAGGATTTACAAAAAATTGTCGATGACATGATCGAAACCATGCGAGAAGCTCCAGGCGTCGGATTGGCGGCTCCGCAAATTGGTTTGTCGGAGCGTTTGATCGTGGTTGAATATGAAGAGGATGATCAAATCGAAGACAGCCCCAAGAAGCTGTATGTGGTCGCGAATCCCGAAATTATCAAGGTGTCCGAAGACACTGAATTGGGCATCGAAGGTTGTCTTTCCGTTCCAGCGCTGGTTGGGGAAGTGGAGCGCAACCTTGAAATTGTGGTCCGTGGACAAAATCGGCGCGGTCAGCCGGTGAAAATTAAAGCTGATGGCTGGTTGGCCCGCATCTTCCAGCATGAAATTGATCATCTGGACGGCGTGCTCTACACCGACCGCGCTATCCGGGTCTGGAAACCCTCACCTGAAGAAGAGGCTTTAATAGCCGACTAAGCTCTTTTCGGAACCGGTTGTCCGCTGAGCTAAAAACCGCCAACAAGTTGAGTTTATGTACCTCACCCATCTCTCCCTGAGCAATTTTCGAGCATTTACCCGCCTGGACACGGAAGTGCCCCGGCGGATTCTTTTGTTGGTTGGGGATAATGCTCAAGGGAAGACCACCCTGCTCGAGGCTGTTTATTTTCTGGCGACCTTTACCTCATTTCACGCTTCAAGCGATCGCCAGCTGATTAATTTTTCAACCAGCGATGAAAGTCTGGCGGTCACCCGCCTGGTAGCCCATTTCCAACGCAGCAATGTTGAGCACCAACTCGAGGTGCGCTTGATTCGGGAAGGGGTTGGCACTAACGGCACTTCACGGCAGCGCAAGGAAATCCTGGTGGACGGGGTTAAACGCACCACCCAGGACGCGCTCGGGCAATTCAATGCCGTCATCTTCCTGCCGCAAATGACCCGGGTGATTGAAGGTGCGCCTGAAGAACGGCGGCGCTATTTGAACCTGGCACTGGCGCAGGTTGTGCCTGGTTATGCCAGAGCTTTGACCGATTATGTTCAGGCACTAAGCCAGCGAAACGCGCTGCTCAAGCAGCTCAGCGAGCGTGGCGGCGACCCTGACCAGCTTTCATACTGGGACTCTGTCCTCGTCCAACGCGGCGCATTTCTCATCCATGCCCGCATCCATGCCATCCACGAAATGGAACATTCTGTTATGCGGCTGCATGATCAGCTCACTGCTGGCAAAGAAGTAGCGCACCTGGTCTACCGCCCGGCCTATGATCCATTGACCCCCACGAACGGTCAATTCCAATTGCCGGTGGGGGCTGCCGCTGACCGCTGCGGATTCACCTTGGAAGAAATTCAGGAGGGGTTTCTCCAGCGTCTGCGTGCAGTACGCCGGGAAGAGATTGCCCGCGGGGTGACGACCATCGGCCCGCACCGCGATGAAATGCGTTTTATCGCCAATGGTATCGACCTGGGGGATTATGGTTCACGCGGTCAGGTCAGGACCAGCCTGCTGGCGCTCAAACTGGCTGAGGTGGAGTGGATGCGAGAAAAAACCGGCGATTGGCCGGTGCTGCTGCTCGATGAGACTCTGGCGGAACTCGATCACGCACGACGCCAGGAATTGCTCGGAGCGCTCCAGGAGAGCGAACAAACCTTGCTCACCACCACCGATTTAAACCTGTTTGCGCCTAATTTTGTCAGCCACAGCACGGTCTGGCAGGTTCGATCCGGTTTTGTGGAAAAGGACCAAAAACCAGCCTAACCAATCGGTCGTTTGGCTGGCAGCCCAACCCGGCGCGGATATCCCGGCGGGGTGGGACTGACTTTATCCACGACAACCAAGAAGCGTTCTTCGGTGACGCCTGGAATCAGGACCGGGATCAGTTGCTTGATTCGCCCACCCAGAACCTGGATAGCCCGGTCAGCCTTGTGGGCTTCTGCCGGGCCGGTCTCGCCTTTCTGAGCCAGCATTCCACCCCCCACTCGTACCAGCGGCAGCAGGTATTCGGCCAGGACCGGCAAATTTGCAACCGCACGCGCAACCGCCCAGTCATATTTTTCACGGTGGGTCCGCGACAGTCCCAATTCTTCCGCGCGTGCCTGAATAAAGGTGACATTCTCCAACGCAAGCACATCAGAAACATGTTTGCAGAAATCCAGCTTTTTCCCCACCGATTCAACCAGCGTCAGCTGCATACGCGGCATGATAATTTTGAGCGGGATACCTGGAAAACCCGCGCCGGTTCCGATATCAATCAAATGCTCTGGTGGATTTTCCTTCCAGGCTAACATGCAGGTGATCGAATCTAAAAAGTGCTTGCCGCGAATACCATCAGCATCCCGGATGGCTGTCAAATTATATTTTTGATTCCATGCGAGGAGTGTTTCTTCATATTTTTTGAAAGCTGCGATTTGCCGGGTTGTAAGTTGAATCCCCACCAGAACCCGAATGTCTTTTATCAATTTCTCCATAGCAGTAAAAATTATACAGGCAAATCACATGGATAGATACTCTCCTATACCCCTTATGTGAAAATGCTAATTTGTCACAGATTTACGCATTCAACTTGACAAGTAGCCTTGATTGATTTACATTAAACCAATCCCCAAATTTGCACTTTTAATATAAAAACAGGAGGTGTTACTCGCAATTCGCCCTGGTTTTAACGGAACTATCTGATCGCCAAAGATTTTTTAAGGAGGAGAAATGAAACACCGTTTAGTTTATGCGCTTTTAGCGCTGTTCGTGATCGCTAGTATGGTAATGGCTGGCTGCCAACCGGCTCCTGAATCCACGGAAGCACCTGCCGACCAGCCAACCGAGGTTGTTCAGCCACCGGCTGACCAACCGACAGAGGTTGTCGAAGAAGGGCCAGTAGGCCGCAACAACTACGTCGAGATGAAGGTCGAAGCCCCAAGCTGCGACTATGGTGGTGAATTCAAATCAATCGAAACGGTTGACGAGTTCACGGTCAAATTCACCCTTTGCTACCCAGACCCTGACTTCCCCTCAAAGGCAGCTTTCTCGGTCTTCTCGATCTCTGACAAAGAATTCATGGATGCCACGTCGGGCGATTCCATCAAAATGAGCGAAGCTCCTAATGGAACCGGTCCTTACATGCTCAAGGAATGGATCCGCGGCGATCGTGTCATCTACGAAGCCAACCCCAATTACTGGGGTACCCCCGCCGACATCCCCAACCTGGTTTTCCGCTGGTCGGAACAATCGGCTCAGCGTTTGCTTGAGCTGCAATCGGGTGAGGTAGACGGTGTAGACAACCCGGCTCCGGAAGATTTCGAAACCATCAGCAACGATCCAAACCTGGCTTTGTACCCCCGTGATCCGCTAAACATCTTCTACATCGGTTTCAACCATGAGGTTGCGCCGTTTGATGATGTCAAGGTTCGCCAGGCGATTGCTTACGCCATCGACCGCGAGCGCATTGTCGATCAGTACTATGCTGAAGGTTCGCAGGTCGCCAAGGTATTCGTGCCCCCGGCCATCCAGCCTGGTTATAGTGAGGCAGTTGACTGGTACCCGTACGATCCTGATATGGCCAGGGAGCTTCTGAAGGAAGCCGGCAAGGAAAACCTGGAAATCACGCTTTCACTCCGCAATGTGGTGCGCGGTTACCTGCCCACCCCGGATAAAGTAGCCCAGGAAATCCAGGCACAGCTCGCTGAAGTCGGCATTACCGTCAAGATCAACATCATGGAATCGACTGCCTTCATCGATGCGACCGCTGCCGGACAGGAAGGCTTCTATCTGTTGGGCTGGGGCGCTGACTACCCTGGCGCCACAAACTTCTACGATTATCACTTCGCCGCAGACACCAACCTCCAGTTCGGTGCGCTGTATCCGGACATTGTGGAAGAGATCCGCGCTGCGGGTATGATCTCCGATCCTGTGCAACGCCAGGTGCATTATGACAAAGTCAATCAACTGTTGAAAGACTATGTCGTTATGATCCCGGTTGCGCACGGCGCTTCTGCCACAGCCTTCAAAGCCAGCATTGGTGGTGCTCATTCAAGCCCGCTCAGCAATGAGCTGATGGGTGTGATGACCTCGGATTCTGACCAGTTCGTCTGGATGCAATCCGGTGAACCCTCCACCCTGTGGTGTGTTGATGAGACCGACGGTGAGACCCTGCGCGCTTGCGAGCAAATCTACGAAGCACTGCTTTCCTTCAAGGTTGGCGGCACTGAGGTTGAACCCGGCCTGGCTGAGAGCTATGTCGTAAATGAAGATGCTACCGAGTACGTCTTCACTTTACGCCAGGGCGTCATGTTTAGCGATGGTGCTTTGCTGGATTCCAGCGACGTTGTGGCAACTTACGCAGCGGTTTGGGATGCCGCAAGCCCCAATCATGTTGGCCGCACCGGCAACTTTGAATACTTCACCGCGTTCTTCAATAAATTCCTGAACGCACCAGCGGAGTAATCCTTCGCCTTTGACAGAAACTTGGGGGGTGTTTTAAAGCAAATGCTGCCGAAAAACACCCCCTGATGATAATTTGCACTACAATAAAAGGGACAGACAGGCCTGATTTCGACCGGTCTGTGCCTTTTTACTAATCTGGTCTGGCCCCCGCCTTTAAAGGATTGATCCATTATGATGCGTTTTTTGGCCCGCCGGTTGGTCTTGTTGTTGCCAGTAGCGATAGGCATTTTACTGGTCACTTTTTTAATTGTCCGCTTGATACCGGGTGACCCGTGTGTGGCAATGCTTGGCGAACGTGCAACCGAAGCAAAATGTGAGGACTTCAAAGATCGGTACGGATTGAACGATAATATCGGCGTTCAGTTTGTCCGCTATATGGGAAATATGGTCCAGGGTGATTTTGGTGAATCAATTCGCTTTACCCGCCCGGTAAGCGATATCATCGCTGAACGGCTGCCGATGACCATCGAACTAACCCTTTTTGCCATGCTTTTTTCAACGACAGTTGGGATATTTCTTGGAATTATTTCTGCGTTAAAGCCGAACAGTATCACGGATACATTTACCATGATTGTGGCCAATATCGGGGTGTCCATGCCGGTATTTTGGCTGGGGTTGATGCTGGCATACTTTTTTGCGCTGGTTCTCAAAGATACACCGTTCTACATTCCACCTTCCGGACGCCTGAGTGCCAGTGTGAGGCTGGTTAATCTTGCTGATTTTTGGGGACTTGAAAATTTAACCGGTCTTAAGCGATTCGTGGTTTATTTCATCTCCAACTCAGCCATCCTGAACAGCATCATCACCGGGAACTGGGCAACTCTTAAGGATGCCCTCTGGCATTTGATCCTTCCGTCGGTTGCTGTGGGTACGATTCCACTGGCTATCATAGCCCGTATGACTCGCTCAACGTTGGTCGAAGTGATGCAGCAGGACTATATCCGGACTGCGCGGGCAAAAGGGGTCAGAGAACCAAAGATCGTGCGAAAACATGCGATGCGCAACGTGATGATTCCAGTGATTACGATCATTGGCATCGAAACCGGAGCCTTACTTTCCGGTGCAGTGCTGACGGAGACTGTCTTTGCGCTGCCCGGTGTTGGTACCATGCTGGTCCAGTCGATTCTTTCGCGCGATTATCCAGTGGTACAAGGCTTTACGCTCATTATCGCCGTAATTTTCGTTGGGATTAACCTGCTGGTAGACATATCCTATGCGTATTTAGATCCGCGCGTTCGGTTGGAGTAACCGGTAAACCATTATGACTTCAAATGTAGCCATCCTTGATATCGAAAATATAAAACATACTTCTCCCGGGCGTGAAGCGGTGCGCCGCTTGTTTCACCATAGGTCAGCCATCATTGGCATGGCAATCCTGGGATTTATGCTCATCCTGGCGATATTTGCCGAGCAAATTGCTCCTTACGATCCGACCCAAATACTGCGAGATGTCGACCGGCGCGATTCTCCATGCATTCATCTATTGGGCTGCCCGGAAGACCAACCCCAGCACCTGTTTGGCATTGACGGCAACAGCCGTGACCTATTGTCACGGGTAATTTACGGTTCGCGTTTATCGCTGCAGGTAGGCCTTTCGACGGTCGGTTTTGCCATCATCATCGGTGGGATCATCGGCGCCATCGCTGGTTTTGTCGGCGGTTGGGTCGATGATGTCCTGATGCGGTCGATGGATGTTTTAATGGCATTCCCCAGCCTGCTGCTGGCGATTGCTATTGTGAGCGTTTTAGGCACCGGGTTGATCAACGCCCTTTTAGCCATTGGTATCGTTTCGATTCCCCGTTTCGCACGTTTGGTGCGCTCCACGGTGATATCGGTGAAGGAACTCGAATATGTGGTCGCGGCCAGGTCAATCGGCGCGAAACAGAATCGTATATTGTTCTCGCACATCATTCCCAACTCCTTGACTCCCTTGATCGTTCAGGCAACCCTGGGTATTGCGACCGCCATCCTGGATGCGGCGGCGTTGTCCTTCCTGGGATTAGGCGCTGAGCCGCCGCGCCCTGAGTGGGGCCTCATGCTTGGCGAGGAACGCAACAGCATTTTCAACGCGCCCCACCTGGTGTTCTTCCCGGGCGCCGCCATTATGCTGACCGTTCTTGGCTTCAACCTGCTTGGTGACGGTTTGCGCGATGCGCTCGACCCGCGCCTGCGTGGTACCGCGGCAGGGTAATACTTCGCTGACGCGGAATAGTATCATGGGTGGGCAGGCAGACAGCTTGCGCACTTTTATTATTATTAATCTCAAGTTGGAATCCTGACCGGGTGTGATGTTTGTACGATGATTTCATGTTTCCTGAATTGACCGGGTCAAAAGCCCTTGCCCCATTCTGGTGTGCGAATCAAGAGATTTGTTTCTTCACTATTTTGGGCATGAGACAAAAACCTAAACTTTTCTGCGTATAATAATCTCAACCATGCACCGATTTTTCCTGCCTGACCACGCTTTCCAGGGTGATGAGATTGTGTTTCCGGTTGAACCTGCCCGCCAGATACTGCGTGTTTTACGATTGCGTATTGGCGAAAAGGTTGCCGCTCTTGACAACCTGGGCTGGGAATTTCGGGTTGAGTTGGTCGAAATAAACCCTGCACGGGTTAAGGGAAGAATCCTTGGAAAGCAGCCTGTCAGCGGTGAACCGCCTGTTCATCTACATATGTTTTTATGCTTGTCACAGCGGGAAAAATTCGAATGGATGCTGCAAAAATGCACCGAGGCAGGTGCTGCTGAATTTACCCCGGTGCTTTCCAGCCGAGCATTGGTGCAGGATTTTCCCGCACTGGAGAATAAATACCAGCGCTGGTCACGCATTATTCAAGAATCTGCTGAGCAGAGCGGGCGTGGGAGAATTCCGCAGCTGAATGGGCCAGTAAAATACGATGCCGCCGTGGGACAGGCAACAGCCAACAGCATACTTTGCCTGCTGGCCTGGGAAAACGAAAAGACTTTGCGTTTGGCGGATGCTCTTATTGGACAAAAACCAGGCGCGGCGGTCTCCCTTTTGATCGGTCCTGAGGGCGGCTTAAGCGATGAGGAAGCTGAGCTTGCTGTCCGTCTTGGCTGGAGACCGGTCAGCCTTGGCAGGGGTATTCTGCGCATGGAAACGGCAGCCCTGGTTGCTGCCGCGCTGACAGTGGACTGGTTTGAGGCAAATTCCGGTTAAATCAAGCGCCGGGGCAATAAATTTTTGATCTTCCCGCCCGAGGATCTGCCGCGGCCGAGACAGCGTCCATCCGGATCAAACAAAATGACCACTCCACTGTTTGGGCTAGCCAGTTCCAGGTCTTCGCCGCGCAGCCAGCTGGGTACAAGCTCCGGCGGAATCACCAGGCTGCCGCTGGTGAACTTCGAGCTAAAACGGGCAACCCAATCGTGCGCCGGTATCCATTCATCGGCAGATTTTTCAGCCAACTTCAACCCCAGCAATTGACACGGCAACCCGCTAAAACGCTCCAAATAAGCAAGGGGAACGGCAAAGATACCTGTCGGACTCTGCCAGAGCTGGAGCTGATGTTCTGAGAGGATGGCATCCAGATCATGGCCGTACCTGTCAAGGAAGAAAGATCGGATTTTGTGTGCTTGCGCGGTCGCTAACGGAGTTTGTCCTACCAGGGACAGCGGGCGGTCGGGCGGTGTTTCCTGCGGGAACCCAATCGAACCGGTTTTTCGGATCAAAGCCGCGAAAAAGCCCGATGTGTGAAAACGATGCGGCCAGAGACGGGCAGCGTTGACCACTTGCGGATCGAAAGATTGACCATAGGCTTCAGCCAATGCCGGAGCCGGGGATGGTAATCGTTCTTCCAGCGGTTCGACATGCACGCTGCTGCCAAAGTGCCGTATGATCTCATCCAGTACCGCCTCGTTCTCCTCTGGAGCCAGGGTGCAGGTCGAATATACAACCTGCCCGCCCACCTTAAGCGCGGCGATCGCGGCTGCCAGCAGCGAACCCTGCCTTCGAGCCAGACCTTCCTGCTCGCGCGCTGTTATCGGCCGCATCGGGTGCGACTCGCTGGAGCGAAGTGACTGCATGGAACAGGGTGCATCAAGCAGTATCCGGTCAAAAGTTTCGGGGTACCAGCGGCCAAATTTTTCCCCTGGGAAGCGTGTTACTGCTGCGTTGGTGCTTCCCCAGGTCTGCAGCACCAGCCTCAGAGCGGTGATCCGATCGGCTGCCGAGTCATTGGCAATTACCAGTCCGCGGTCGCGCAGGCGCGCGGAAAGATGGGTGGTTTTACCGCCTGGCGATGCCGCCAGGTCGAGCACCAGCGGATGCTCGAGACCGTCCATATCAAAGAGTTCAACCGGCAGCATCGACGCCGCATCCTGGATGTAATAGTGCCCCATGCGGTGTTCCATCGTCATGGAGACGGATTCACGCCCCTCCGTGACCCAAAAGCCAGTCGGGCAGTAGGGGACCGGGTCGAGCTTCCAGCCGTAGCGGCTGGCCCATTCCTGCTCAGCCCTATGCTTGATTTTGAGCGGGTTCGTGCGAAATGCCAGCGGCAAAGGGCGCGCGAGGTCAGCCAGCATCAAGCGGAAATCTTCAGATGTAATCAACGGTTTGAATCGCTCCAGCGCGGCACTCTGGGCTTCTTCACGTGATATAGATTGAGGAGTGAGTTTCTTTTTACGGCTCATGATTTCTGAATGCAGAAGATCAATTCATTTTCGATCAGAATTTCCAGATC
>JAJZTR010000059.1:9615-14779 GCA_021848775.1 Chloroflexota bacterium
CTGACGATCTACCATAGAGTGGTGCCCGCCAAGATCAACTGCCGGTAAGGATACCAGAAGCCAGTGAACATTCAAGGCCTTGAAGAAAGGCCGGTTGCAGCCTTTTTTGCGTTGTTCAAAGCGGTGGGCTTCTTTAAAGAAAATACCCACGTCTGCATGGACATCGGGAGGTGTTACCAGAATATCCTGCACGAATCCCTGCGCTTCATAACCGGTCAGTCCGAAGAAATGATTGATCAAATTAATCCGTGGGGCGTGCAGATCATAAGCATAATAGCGGGTGGTTTGGGGCAGTCCCATCCACGGCAGGCCAAACGGATGCAAACCGCAGGCCAGGTCAAGCACGCTGCCTGGAATACCCGTGACCGCCCACAATCGCTCGTAGAAATGATCCAGTAATGGGACGCGTTCATGAGTCGAGGCGTGCGACTCCATGATCTCCCGGCAGACTGGTCTGAGGGAGTCGATTTCCCCGGTCAGTGAGGCTGTATTCAGTTTTTCGGACGCGGCTGCATAGTCCGGGTCGCCCAGATACGGCGCTACAATGTTGTGCAGCTTCTCGCGGACGGATTGCAGCGCTGCAGAATCTGAACGGCCTTTGCCAAGCTCCTGTTCGAGCAAATCCTTAAGTGTTTCAACAGGGATTTCCAGCTCGCGGTATTTACGCGATTGCCTGATTTCCCGAACAAGGCGGCTAAGGAGGGCTTGCGAATCGTCTGAATCTTCACTCCTCAAAGCAAACCTTCCTTGCGAACATTCATGGATTAAGTCCTGGCAACTGGACGAACACAGGCTGTGAGGTCGGGTTGTCCGCACAGGCCAGTAGTGGCGTCGCTGCGCTCTCGTTTTTGAACGGAGGAATGATTACTGCCAGATACCCGTTTGCGAAGTCACCGGAATAAAGAATAGCAGTCCAAGGCAGAGCAAGGTCAAAAATATGATGGACAGGGCGATTCCGATCCAGCCCAGGATGATTCCGGCACGGGCAAAATTATCGCCGCTGTATTGAGTTGGGTTTTGCCGGATTTCCCGTTGAGCCATATACCCGGTGATGACTCCGCCTATGGGACCAATTACTGGCAATATCGCGATCAATCCGAGGATGCTCAGTACCAGGCTGACAATTGCCAGCGAATGATTGGGGATGCTGGAAGTGTAACTTGATTCGTTCATGGTATTTTCCTTTTCTCGATCTCATTGTACCGCGGGGGGGAAGTCCATTACCGCATAGGTTTAAGGACGTGAAAGCCGGAAAACAAGTTCCCCCGGGAAATCAAAACGGGTTACTTTCCAGGGCAGCTCCGCGGTCAACCCCTGAAAATGCTGGTCGTAATTCTGGCGCATCCCCTTGCCACGCCCGCCCAGACTGTGAACCGGAAAGGACACCAGCATATATTCAGCCTGAATGGTCTGCAGCAGCCGCCTGCCGATCGTCTTGTCAACCTGTTCCAGGCACGGGATGGTCTTGAGCAGCAGCGCCAGTTGAACCGGACGCTCGGGAATTTGTTGCAACAAATCACAGGAATTAGCACTTCCGTTGACAGCGGTGTGTGTAAAAAAAGCATTGAGAAAGGCGGTCATATCTGCGTAGATATCGCAAACCTCGATCTGAGCATCAGCCGCAAGCGGCATCCAGGACAATGCCAGAGGGTTCAAGCCGCAGGCCAGGTCCAAAAGCGAATGGATGGGACCTATCCCTGCGAGCGGTTCGCTGTAAAAGGATTCGAGGAATCCCAACCGCTCCCGGGTGGAGGTGTGATTGCGCATGGCTTCCAGACAAAAAGCCCGCAATTCTGGGCTGCGCAGTTCGGTTGGCAAGGCAGCGAGTCGCCTCAAAAGCTGCGCATAGTCAATGGGTTTTTCCTGGTAAGCGCTGCCAATCTGGTGCAGCTTGTTGCGTACCGCCTTCACCGTCTCTTTTGTGCTGCGACCTTTAGCCAGTTCCTGCTCGACCAGCGACCGGACCAGTCCCGGGTCTATGGCGGCGTATTTGGCTGTTGATTGCACAGCCTCGACCAGCGTTTGTAAATCATCCGAGTCGGTCATGGCTTCGCTGCCGGATTCGATCCGTAAGTTGGGTCATAAAACGCAAGTTATGCAAAGTGGAAAGCCGCAGGTACAGGCTGTCGTTCATCTTGAACAGGTGATGCAAGTAACCCAATGAGTAATGGCTGCATAGCGGGCAGTCGCAGTAGGGGTGAACCGGCTGGTTGGCTTTGATGTGGCGTTCATCGTTGATGTAATAGTATTTCAGCCAATCCCCTGAAAGCCCGCCGTCGGTTCCAGGCGCTGTCGTAAAGGTGTATAAGCGGCCGTGACGCGCGTCGCGGGTCGGCATGGCGCAATCAAAGATGCCGTATCCCAGTTCATAGCCGGTCAGGACATTTCGCGGGTGCCCGATGCCTAAAGCATGGACTGAGAATTGACGGGGGATGAGCGAGCGGGTGTATTCAAGAATGTCATTCAGCAGCTGACCTTCGCCATCCAGCGGCCAGCCGCCAAAACCAAAGCCATCGAAGCCGATTTCCAACAGCGCCTCAGCGCAACGTTTACGCAAATCCAGCTCTCCGCCGCCCTGAATTACACCAAAAATCAGCGGGCGTTCCATCCCGGAGAGGTTTTTCTGTTTCACGAGTTTATCGAACTCGACACGAGCGCGTTTTGCCCAGGCAATGGTTCGCTCGACTGCGAGTTCCTGTTCGCTGCGCGGGGCATCTACATGGGTACAGTCATCCAGACAGATGACGACATCCGTGCCGTATCCAATTTGTAATTGAATCCCTTTCTCGGGCGTGAGAAGATATTTTCGCGAACTTCCTTCCGGCAGGAAGGTGATTCCCCGTTCATCCATTTTGCCGAATTTGGCGTTCTGCCGGATTAATGAATACGCTTGAAACCCGCCTGAATCGGTGATGATGGGCCTATCCCAGGCGCTCATGCGGTGCAGCCCGCCCAGCGATTGGATTGTGCTTGAGCCGGGACGCTGCATCAAATGGAAGGTGTTCATCACCAAGGCTTCGATGCCGACCTCTTTAAGATCTCTGGAATCGACAGTACGCACCACGCCAAAAGTGGCGTCTGGCATGAAGACTGGAAAATGCAGCGTACCGTGTTTAAGGTGGAGAGAATTGGGAGCGTTCGTCATTTGGAGTGGAATGATCGCTGATGGAAGGGATTTTTTGCACATCTGATTGTAACCGGAAACCGTTTTTGAAAGACCCCCAACCCCGGTTTTCCCAATCTCACTTCGTTATTTCCTGACAAAACCTTCAGGTTATGGTATATTTTTATTCCTTTCAGCAAGTTGATCAGACAGCAGACCAGGGATATTAACATGGGCTTTGAGCACATACACAACGACAACTTTGATGCACAGGTTTTACAATCCAGCCAGCCCTTTATTTTAGAGTTCGGTGCGGTTTGGTGCGGTCCGTGCAAGCGCCTTGAACCCGAGCTGGAGAAACTGCAGGCAAACTGGGGGGACCGGGTACGGCTGGGCAAATTGGATGTCGACGAAGCCGTAGATATTACGCTGCAATATTCGGTCATTAGCGTGCCGACCGTCATGCTTTTTGTCGACGGTGAAGTGCGTGAGCGGATTGCTGGTTTCCAGCCCCTGAATCGGTTTATCGAAAAATTCGAGCCGCATATTTGATGGCTTTCCGTTGAATCCTATGCCATAAAAGCCGGTTTTCCGGCTTTCTTTTTAGCAGGAGAAGATCATGCCCGAAGAAAAAACAATCCGACCGTTTGGATTATGGCCCAGTCCGGTTAATGCCGCCATGCTTGCACGGCGCCCCGGAATCGACGATGTTCAATGGACACCGGATGGCAATGGTCTGGTATGGTTGGAAAACCGGGACGGAAACAGCCAATTGGTCTACATGCCCCTGTGCGAGACTCGTCAGGAATTGGTCACCGGGTACAAAATTCACGGCGGCGTGGGTTATGGCGGCGGAGATTTCGGAGTTGGCCAAAACCAGGTGTTTTTTGCCGATAGCAGCGGCGTGCTTTATCGCCGCAGTTTTTCAGCCGGTCAGCCAGAGGGGTTGACCCCCCCTTACGGCGGCCTGGCAGCACCGGTTGTTTCACCCAGCGGGCGCTGGGTTATGTATGTCCAATCCAACGGCAGCGAAGATGTTCTGGCGCTGGTCGATGCCGCGGGCAGCGAGTGGCCGGTAAAAATGACCACGGGAGCTGATTTCTACATGCAGCCGGTGTGGAGCCCATCCGAGGACGCTATCGCCTGGGTGGAGTGGGATCATCCGAATATGCCCTGGGACTCGACCCGGCTCAAAATCGGTCTGTTGGCTGGTGACCCGCCGCGAATTCAATCTGTTCAGTTGATTGCAGGGAATGCAGGGGAAACAGTTGTTCAACCAAGGTTTTCACCGGATGGGCGGTATCTCAGTTACATCATCAGCCGCGGTGAGTGGGAAGCGTTGGAAGTTTTGGAGCTGGCTACCGGTCAACGCATAACCTGGCTGGAAGGCGAGTTTCACCTATCTACTCCAGCCTGGGTGCAAGGGCAGCATACCTACGGGTGGAGTTCGTCCGGGAAAACCATCTTCATCCTGCGAAATGCTTTCGGTAGATCGCAGTTGTGTTCGATTGATTTATCCGGAAATATCCAAATCATTCCAACTGAGCCTTACACCTGGTTGGAACAGTTGAGTGTTTCACCGGTGGCGGATGAATTTGCCCTGCTTGCCAGCTCTCCGACCCAACCCAAGCAGGTGATCCGCTGGGACGGTCTAAGCTGGCGGGTGGTGGCATACTCTGATACACCAGTTCTGGTCCCATCTGACATGCCAGACCCGCAGCCAGTGGAATGGCAAACTTCAAACGGGCAAAAAGCCTATGGCCTTTTCTCTGCCCCCGCAAACAGCCGTTTTACCGGAGAAGGGCTGCCGCCTTTGATCGTTAATATCCATGGAGGGCCAACCAGCCAATCGGTGTTGGGCTATCCCCAGGATGCTCATTATTTCACTTCGCGCGGGTATGCCTGGCTGGAGGTGAATTTTCGCGGCAGCAGCGGGTATGGCAGGTCGTACCGGGAAGCGCTGTATGGTCAATGGGGCAATTACGATGTGGAGGATGCTGTCTCGGGTGCGCAAGCCATGGCAGCTCGCGGTCTGGTTGACGCCGGTAAACTTGTCATTTT
>JAJZTR010000060.1 GCA_021848775.1 Chloroflexota bacterium
TTGCTAAGCAAAACACCATTGGTGGTCATGGAAAGCGATTTGATTCCGGGCACGGCAGCAATCTCCCGTACCAGGTCAACTACATGAGCGCGGACTGTCGGTTCCCCACCGGTGAGCCGGATTTTATCGAACCCCAGGCTGGCGAACAGCCGTACCAGCAGCAGAATCTCTTCATCCTGCAGCATCTCGGAATTAGGCCGGAAGGTCATATCCTCAGGCATGCAATAAACGCAGCGCAGATTGCAGTGATCGGTCAGGCTGATGCGTAAATAGTGAATGTTGCGTCCAAAACGGTCGAATGCCATAGGGAGGGATCCTTAATTATGATAAATTGTATCATATAAATTTTAATTATTTCTAAGAAGGGGATCATCCCGGCGCTATTTATGACAAATATTACCAAATTAATAGGTAATTTGAGGAAATATGTTTTTTTATGCTATGACGGTTGACACTATCCGGATCGTAGAAACACCATCATAATTATGGTGCACGGAATGTCGCAGCATATATTGTTTTAATCCAATCACAGCCTGTAGAGGAGGAAACGAATGCCCCCCAAGGGACGGATTGTTGTAAGTGACTTGTACTGTAAAGGATGCGAAATTTGTGTTGGGGCCTGCCCGCAAAAGGTGATTGCGCTTGACCTCGACCGCATTACTGCCAAGGGTTATCACCCTGCATCATTGGTGGCAGACGGTTGTACGGGATGCGCTATTTGTGCTATCGTCTGTCCGGATGCTGCCATCACGGTCTACCGGGAAGACTTGCGTGCAAAGCATGCCGTTCCCGCAACAGTATAGGAGACGGCCATGACGCGAGAATTGTGGAAAGGGAATAATGCCATTGCGGAAGCGGCTGTCCGGGCCGGGGTGGCGGCGTATTTTGGTTATCCGATCACACCGCAGACTGAGCTATTAGAGTATATGTCAGCGCGGATGCCGGAGCTTGGACGGGCTTTTGTTCAGGCGGAAAGCGAATTAGCCGCGGTCAATATGGTCTATGGCGCTGCCTGCACCGGGTCGCGGGTGATGTCATCTTCTTCCAGCCCGGGGGTCAGCCTGATGATGGAAGGATTATCCTACATTGCAGGGACTGAAATTCCGGCCGTTTTGGTGGATGTGATGCGCGGCGGACCGGGCCTGGGTAATATCTCGCCGGCGCAGTCCGACTACAATCAAATCGTCCACGGCGGCGGTCATGGTGATTTCAACATGATCGTGCTTGCGCCATCCTCAGTGCAGGAATCGGTCGATCTGACCGTGTTAGCCTTCGACCTGGCCGAAAAATATCGCTCGATTTGTGTGGTGCTGTTGGACGGCAGTATTGGTCAGATGATGGAGCCGGCAGAAATGCCGCCTTTCCAGCCCATGCGTACCGTGTACCCCGATTGGGCAGTCACCGGTGCAGACGGACGCGAACGGCGCTTCTTGAGTTCGATCTACCTGGACCCGCCGCAAGAGGAACAGGCTAATTTACGCATGCTGAGGCGCTGGCAGGAAGTGGTTGCCAATGAAGTGCGTTATAAATCGTACTTTATGGATGACGCGAAGTTTGCCGTGGTCGGTTTTGGTTCGACCGGCCGGGTGGCGCTTTCAGCGGTTCGCACAGCGCGCGCCGAAGGCATCCCGGTGGGCTTGATCCGTCCCATCACCCTTAACCCCTTCCCCGAACAGGTGGTGGTGGAAGCTGCCAAACAGGTGGACGGCATGCTGGTGGTTGAGATGAACATGGGTCAAATGCTGGACGATGTCCTTCGCATCTCCAAAGGGCAGACCCCGGTGGAATTCTACGGGCGGCCCGGCGGCATCATGCCCCTTCCCGATGAAATTCTTAACGAGATTCACCGCATGGCGGAAGGTCCGCTGCCGTTAGACGGCAATCCCCGCGTCCGCTGGCTGGATCGCATGACCGGTTTGAATTAAGAGGAGCAGCTAATGGAAACCCAAGAAGAAGTATTGGTCTATTCAAGACCTGAATCACTGACGACAACCAACACCCATTACTGCCCTGGCTGCACGCACGGTGTAACACATCATCTTATTGCTGAAGTGCTGGATGAGATGGGGCTGCGTGAGAAGACGATTGGGGTAGCCTCGGTGGGCTGCTCGGTATTTGCTTACAATTACTTCAACTTTGACTTTGTGCAGGCGCCGCACGGGCGTGCTCCCGCGATGGCAACCGGGATCAAGCGGGTATTCCCTGAAAGAATCGTGATGACCTATCAGGGTGACGGCGATCTGGCCTCGATTGGGATGGCGGAAATCGTCCATGCCGCTGCTCGCGGCGAGAATATTTCGGTATTCTTCCTGAACAATGCCAATTACGGCATGACAGGCGGTCAGATGGCGCCAACCACGCTGCCGGGGATGAAAACAACCTCATCGCCCTCAGGCCGCGACGTCGAAACACAGGGCTACCCGATCCGGGCATCCGAACTGCTGGCAACCCTGGATGGCGCCAGCTATGTCGTCCGGCGCAGTCTGCACGACCCCAAGAATATCCGGCTGGCCAAGAAAGCCATCCGCACTGCCTTCGAAGTGCAGCTGCGGGGCCTGGGCTTTTCGATGGTCGAGTTGTTGTCGACCTGCCCGACCAACTGGGAGATGACCCCGCAAAATTCGCTGAAATGGTTGGAAGAGCATATGATTCCGTACTATCCGCTGGGCGATTACAAAGTCAACCCGGCCGTCGCAGAGATGAAGGTCTAAGGGAGGACCCTATGCAAACAGAGATTGTTGTGGCCGGATTTGGCGGGCAGGGCGTGCTTTTTGCCGGGCAGGTCATTGCTTACGCTGCCATGGACAATGGGCTGGAAGTCACCTGGATCCCTTCCTATGGCCCGGAGATGCGCGGCGGCACCGCGAACTGCACCGTGATCGTCTCGGATGAGGAAATTGGTTCCCCGCAGGTGGCGCATCCCGCAGTGGTCATCGCCATGAACCTGCCGTCGCTGGATAAATACGAGCCCATGGTCAAAGAAGGCGGTCTGCTGGTTGTCAACGCCTCGATGGTGGACCGCTCCCCGACTCGTACCGATATCCACTGGGTGATGGTGCCCGGCAATGAGATCGCGGAAGAGCTGGGCGATAAGCGTATGACGAATATGGTCTTGCTGGGGGCAATGCTGGCCAATGCGCCGGTGCTGCCGTTGGAAGCCGTCGAGAAATCACTGCGCGAGCATTTGCCCGAGAGGCACCATAAACTGCTGCCAACGAACTACAAAGCCCTGAGAGATGGGGCTAAATTCCTGGCGGAAAAAGTGTAGCAGTCGCAAATCAAAAAGACCGGTGGAAAACTTCACCGGTTTTTTTTTGCAAAAACTTAATAAATAAACCCTATGAACAAACCGTCCGCTATTTTAAACGGCTTGCTGCTGCCATCCGTCTCGACGCGCCACACCGCAGTTGTGCCGCCGAACCCCACGGAGGAACTGTACAGCAGGGTGTTTTCATCACTCCAATATCTCTGATGAAAAAAAATGACGAAGAAAGAATGGTTTTAGTTCCACACATGCCAGTTTCGCTTGCATTGAGGTGCTATTTATGGTATATTCAAGGGCACAACGGCGGATCTAACGCCAAAAGGGAATCTCTCCAATTGGAGTGGTTTTCTTTCGTTTAAATAAGCTAATAATACCAGGCAAGGGGGATGCCCGACACGGGCTGACCGATTACCGTCCGGAAGGAAGAAAAAGACAACATGGCAATTTCATTCTTAACCCGCGAGGGTTTTGAAAAGCTCCAAGAGGAGCTCGATATTTTACGCACACAACGGCGCCAGGAGATTGCTGAACGGCTGCACGAAGCGATGGAAGGCGGAGAGTTAATCGAAAACGCCGAATATGAGGCTGCTAAAAACGAACAGGCGTTCGTTGAAGGCCGCATTAAAGAATTGGAAATTTTGCTGGCTACCGCGAGGATCGTCGAAGATGTGCCGTTGGCGGATACTGTTCAGGTGGGCGCCAGGGTTGTGATTCGTGAAGTAGGCACCAAAATCGATGAAACCTATTCAATCGTGGGCGCCGCAGAAGCGGATCCAAGCGAGGGCAAAATCTCGAATGAATCTCCGTTAGGCAAAGCGCTGATCGGCAAGAAGGTTGGCGATAAGGTGCAAGTCGATGCACCGGCGGGCTCATTCGTGGTTTCCATCCTCAAGTTGGAGTAAACCAGGGGTCTACATTTTGCCCCGCCCGCTAGAAAAGGGGCGGGGCTTTTTCTTAAAATCGCAAGAAAGGGCTGCATCGATGGAATTATCCGATCTGGAAAAAGTAAGGCTGGAAAAAATAAACGCGCTGCGCGGCATGGGGATCGAGCCGTTCCCGACCCGCGCCAATCCGACTCACTCAGCACGTGAGGCTATAACCGCTTTCGAGGCAACTGAGGCAGGCGGCGAGGGCGATACTCCTGTGCCTGTGGTTGCAGTGACGCTGGCCGGCCGGCTGCGCTCGATGCGGGTGATGGGTAAAATCACTTTTGCCCATATTGAAGACGGTTCCGGACGGGTTCAGTTATTCATGCGGGTCAACGAACTGGGCGAAGACGGAATGAAATTGTTTGCAGATTATTTCGACCTGGGTGATTTCATTGAAGCCACAGGTGAAATGTTCCGCACCCGCACCGGCGAGGTGACCTTGCGCGTCTCCTCGTTCCGCATGCTGGCAAAATCGCTCTCGCCGCTGCCCGCTGCAAAAGATGAGGTGGTGGATGGGCAGGTGGTGCGCCATGCCACGTTGAATGATCCGGAGGTGCGCTACCGGCAGCGCTACGCCGATCTGGCGGTCAACCCTGAGGTGCGTGAGGTTTTTCGTACGCGAGCGGGAGTCATCCGCGCCATCCGCGATTTCCTGGATGAGCGGGGGTTCCTGGAGGTGGAGACGCCGATTCTTCAGCCGATTTACGGCGGCGCGGCAGCAAAGCCGTTCGTCACCCATCATAACCAGTTGAAGCAGGATTTATACCTGCGTATTTCCTTTGAGTTGTACCTGAAACGGCTGCTGGTGGGCGGCTACGAGCGGGTCTATGAAATCGGGCGGGACTTCCGTAACGAGGGGGTTTCGTTCAAACACAACCCGGAATTCACCCAGTTGGAATTTTACGCCGCTTATTTCGATTACCAGAAAGTGATGGCGCTGACCGAGGAAATGATCGGCTATGTCTGCGACCGGGTGATGGGTACCCGGGTCATCGAGTATGACGGGAAGCAAATCGATTTTAGCAAACCCTGGCAGCGCCTGGACTTGCGCGAGGCGTTAATTGAAGCGGTGGATATCGATATCGACCAGTACCCGACCGGCGAAAGCCTTGAAGCAGCCATGCGGTCGCAGGGCATGCAGGTCAAACCCGGCACACCGCGCGGCAAGCTAATCGACGGGCTGCTGGGTGATTATATCGAGCCGACACTTATCCAACCGACGTTTCTATACGATTATCCGCGAGATATTTCACCGCTGGCAAAAAACCGGCCCAATGATCCCGGGACGGTCGAGCGCTTCGAGGGATTTATCGGCGGCATGGAGTTGTGCAACGCCTTCACAGAACTGAATGATCCGTTGGAGCAGGAGGCGCGTTTTAGTGAGATGGGCCGCGCTTATGAGGCTGATGACGATGAACGCCACCCGATGGATGATGACTACTTGCGGGCAATGTCTTACGGCATGCCGCCCAATGGCGGTTTTGGCATGGGCATCGACCGCCTGGTGATGCTGCTAACGGACCGCAAGACCATCCGCGAAGTATTGTTATTCCCGCATTTGCGGGAACGGGAAGAGGAATAATAAAGTTAGCGTGATCGAGAGCCACCGGGGCGAGGGCAGCTGAAAACAGCGGGGCAGGAAGAATCCGCACAAACAGGGAGGCTATACAAATCCTCGCCTGTTTGGTTATGGCGCGCCGGATCCACACCCCACGCCAGGTGAGTGGAGATCGGCGTGATTAGGAGTTAACATACGTACCCGGTCGGTAGACCAGTGTAGTCACCTTATGAAGTTTGTACAATATAAACTTCGCAGAGCAAGCAAACCTTGTACTAATATATTGGTCATGAAACTTGTTCAAATGCGGTGGGTTTGCAAAAATATTCCAGTTGAATATTTTGCGAAATGTTACTTTTCAAGCGCTTTTTCCGGTATTAATACCACAATGATGAAAGCAAACATAGAAGCTTCCGTAATGAAAATTGAATCACTTGATGATGAATATTGGATAAACCGAATTCCTTCGGATTCCTCTGCCTTTGAGGTCATTTACGACCGTTACCTACCTAAGGTCTCTCGATATATCCATCGAAAAGTCAGTGATCAAATGGCCACTGAAGATTTGACTTCACAAGTGTTTTTCAATGCCCTGGATGGAATTTTGAATGGGCGATACGCTTCCCGTAATAAATTCGCTGCCTGGATATTTTCGATCGCTAGAACAAAAATCGCGGATTATTACAGAGAAAAGCAGGCTGTATCACTTGAAGACTTGCATCAGGAAATCGGGTCTGATGACCATAGAGGGTTTGAATTTGAAGGGAATGACGCATTGGCGAATTGTTTTTCTGACCTCAGCCAATATGAACAGGATTTATTGGCCTTGCGTTTTTCTGCGGAGCTGGATTTCTCTACCATTGCCTTGATACTCCATAAAAATTCCGCAGCGATTAAGATGGCCACATATCGGGCATTAAGAAATATACGAAAAAAAATGGAGGGGTACCATGACCAGGAATGATCATTTCGTTTCTTTTGAATTATATGATGCCGAACGTGCTTGGTTCAAAGCCCCCGGTGTTACCGGAGAGTTTACGGCGAACCTAAAACAGCGACTCATTAATTACCGATCGAGGTACGAATCGAAAGAGGTTATTAAAAAGACTCCTGTTGGTACTCACCTTTTCACTCGATATGAGATGCCACGGTGGTTGCGATCAGGATATGTCAGTGCATTGGTTTCAATCGCCATATTACTTGGTCTGGCTACTGGTGTGGTGTACGCAATTGGCATATTTACGGGATATGTCCCTGGCTTTGGTTTCATCGGCAAGGATCCACTGGTTAAAATACTTTCTTCTTCGGCATCGCAATCAATGGATGGAATTCAGTTAAAGTTGGTTTCAGTAGTAGCAGGAACAGAGAGTACAGCGGTGGTCTATTCCCTAGGTGGTTTACCCCTGGGTTTATTCGAGGGCAATGCCCCTCTGACGCCAAACAATGATCGGTGTGAAAATCAAGTCTGGATTGAACTGGCGAATGGAAAGTCATTCAAATTGATTGGAGCCGGATCAATGGGGTACGGCAATAATAACGAATATTTAAAAATTGCATTCTTCGACCCGCTTCCGAATAATGTCAAAGATGCATCTTTCAAAATGGCGTGTATTGAAGGAACATACCCTGATCAAGCTCCGGAAAATTGGTCCTTGCATTTTGAACTTCAAGAAAGTAGTGAACTAAAAACCTATCCAGTGTTGAATCCATCGAGTTTACACAGTGCTGATGACACCAATTTCCTGACGATTTCGAATCTAATCCCGATTGAGAACCAATTCATCGTAGTTGGTAGATATATTCCACCCGCAAACGACTTAAGCGAATTACAAATTCATGAAGTGACGTTTCTTGATAATAAGGGAACCTATATCTCCTATGACATTCCGGGTGATATCCAGTTTTATAACCAAGGTGAACCTGGCTGGTTTGCATATATCGTTGACGCATCGATCGACCAATTTCCCATCAAGATGCAAGCTGAACGGATTTCTTATACCTGCTGGGGTGAAGTTCCCGTAAATGTGGATTTGCCCCAGACGCAAACCGATATTGAGGATGATTCTATAAATCAACAAATAAATATTGGGGCCTGCCAAATCAGTATGAAACCAGAGCAAACCAGCAGTGGCTCCTTGCAACTACGGTTTGTATCTGAAGGCAATGCTGTCAATTATTTATCCATTGCTAATGCTGAAGATCCTAATTTACAAATAGGTTATGAGTTGTTAGGAGAGGCAGCCATTGTCGCATTGAAATGGCCGACAATAAATGAGGTTCAGTCGATTGATTTTACCCTTAGAGGTGTGGGGATTGAAACTGCAAGTCCATTAAGTGTATTGATCGATATAAATGAATTTTCAGATCAATGACGCTTAATTTGCGATGCATATAAAAAATACAACGAATTATTTTTTTTGAAATGGATTCTTCCACCTCAGCCCAGAGGATAATCCGATCGCGGAGAAGACATGAAATTCAAAAGAATATTTACTTTTATGATAGTGTCGATCGGTTTATTGGTTACTTTATTTGGCTCAAGTATGGAGACTCACGCGGGAACACAGGTGGAAAATTGTGAGCCTTATGCAACAGCAGGAACCCCTTATGTTTACGGTGGAGAAGTACGCGCTACAAGTTCTGTCTTTTGTCAGACAGGAGTATCGACAGGTGTGACTTTTAATACAACAATAAAGGTTTTCAGGAAGTCAGATCATGTGTGGCTGTACGATACTATCACGCAATCGCAATCCTGTACTGCTCCATGTTCTACCGATTACGACCCAAACCTCACATACAACCCAAATAATTCTTACTATACTTGGGTGAGAGTAACTGTGAATGGATCAAGCCAATATGACACTGATGGGAGTGGATGGTTAAACTATTAATGATTTTGTCTATTTAGACAAATTGGTTCATAATTTATAAACAAACCTCGGGGCTGGATGGTTTTGAGAACTGGGACTGTAGCTCTTTACAGTCCCAGTTCAATTTCCATGTCATATTGACACTTGCTTTGTAATCACCGAGGATCTTCATAGAACTGAAAAGGTAAGTGAAAGAATAATTACAATTCTGGTATGGCCCGTCGTAATGTTCGGTTGTTTGATGATAGGTTATCGTCTCAGTATAAATCGGCTCTTTATATGATCAAGTTAATAGAAAATTTGTGTGATATTAACACTTGACATAGGACGTTTGTTCGTGTATTATTAGTGCAAATGAGCAAGAGAAGGCGGCGATGATATCCCGCAAGGAGAGCAGACATGGCGAGACGCAGCGAAGGGTTGAGTGACCGGCATAAAAAGATACTGACCTTTCTGACCCAATTCCAGGAAAACAACGGTTATTCACCGTCGATCCGCGAAATTGGCGATAGTATCAGTGTCAAATCCACATCCCTGGTGGATTACTATCTTAATCAACTCGAGGAAATGAAATTTATTTCACGCGAGGGGCGTGTGTCGCGCTCGATTCGGATACTCAAGCCGTACCTGCCCGCATCTGCCAAAGTGGCCGATGCCCTGCGCAGAGCAGGCAAGGGCCTGGAAGAATTGATTTCCATTCCGAAGCTTGGGGTCATCCAAGCCGGGCAGCCTATTCCGGTACCGGCATCCGATCTGGCATACTTCGATTCTGAAAGCGGCGTTGAAATTGCCCGCAGCCTGTTGCCAGCCCGCGAGAATGTCACTGACTTATTCGCTCTGCAGGTACAGGGAGATTCGATGATCGATGCCAGCATCAATGACGGCGACATCATCATCATGCGGCAGGCACAGGAAGCCGTCAATGGCGAAATGGTCGCTGTCTGGCTGGCGGACCGTGATGAGACTACCCTCAAGTATTTCTATCGTGAAAAGGACACCATCCGCTTGCAGCCTGCCAATCCATCCTACAAGCCGATCATTGTCGATAACCCCAGGGCGCTGCGAATCATGGGCAAGGTGGTGATGGTCATTCGCCAGGTGCCCACGGTCGCCTCCTTGTAAATCAGAAGAATGTTAAAATAAAAACAGGTGCCGAATGGCACCTGTTTTTTGGTTTGTGGATCCTGCCAGAGGTTAGGCAACCTCGACAACAGCGCCAGCAGCTTCGAGCTTGGTCTTGGCGTCATTGGCGGCATCCTTGCCAACACCGGTCAGAACTTTGGTGCCAGCGGTCTCAGCCATGGTTTTGGCCTCCACCAGACCCAGGTTGGTCAGTTGGCGGATGACTTTGATGGTCTCAATTTTCTTGGGACCGGCATCTTTGATGATGACATCAAATTCGGTCTTCTCTTCAACGACCTCGGCTGCAGCAGCCACAGGGCCAGCCGCGACAGCGGCTACAGGAGCGGCGGCGGAAACGCCCCACTTCTCTTCCAGCATTTTTACCAGTTCGGCAGCTTCCAAAACAGACAGCTTTCCGAGATCTTCAACCAATTTTTCCAGATTAGCCATTTCTAAATCTCCTTACATTCCTTTTGAAAATGATTCAATTGATTATTCGAAATTACATTCGGTCCGGCTGCCCGCGATTGCCAGTTTCACGGCCAGGGGGTTGAGTGGAGCCGGTGGATTGACATTATGCGGCAGCAACAGCGCCTTTTTCGGAGTACGCCTTGACGACGGCTGCGAGACCGCGGGCAGGTTCAGCGAGGGTGCGCACCAGCTTGGATGCGGGCGCCAGGATCGTACCGAGCAGCATGCCACGCATAACGGGCAGCGGCGGCAGATCAGCCAACGCTTTAACCTGGGACGCATTGAGCATTTCTTTGCCCAGGTAGCCACCTTTAACCGCGAAAATTTCAGATTTAGCGGTCGATTCACTGATGACTTTAGCGAGACCGGCGGCGTCTTGGAAAGCAAAACCGACCAAGGAAACGCCTTCGAATATCTCTTTGTTGGAAATACCAACCTCATCCAATGCCAGTTTCATCAGGGTGTTCTTCACGATGTGCAGTTCACCACCGGTTTCACGGACTTTGGCGCGCAGGGTGTCGATTTCTTTCATGGTCATCTTGTTGTAGGATAAAGCGACCATTCCCTGGCTTCGGTTAATCCATTCGGTATATTGGGCGATCAATTTTGTTTTTTGCTCTTTTGAGAAGGCCAACGAGGATTCACCTCCTTCCTGTTAAAAATTGAAAAGTCTTTGCCTTGCTTCTATGCCAGGCAAAGACTTTTTCGCAGCTGCAATTATGCAGCTCATGCTTGCGTTCAAGTCTTCACCTCGGCAGGAAATTAAGCCTTTTGGAGCACCAGCCATCACCGGTGAAGGCAAATATACAATTGTGGACTTGCTTAGAGCGGCAAACTAGTCCTTGACGCTCATGGCCTGGGCCTGGTTGAGATCAACCGTGATTCCCGGACCCATGGTAGTTGTCACGGTCACTTTACGAATGTAAGAACCCTTGGCAGCGGACGGTCTGGCTTTCTTAATGGCATCCATTAAGGCAGCCAGGTTATTATACAGGTGTTCTTTGGGAAAGGAAACCTTTCCGATAGGAACATGAATGTTGGCGGTCTTGTCGAGGCGGAACTCAACGCGGCCTGCTTTCGCTTCCTGAATAACGCGGGGCAGATCTTCGGCGGGAACGACAGTTCCAGCCTTGGGATTGGGCATTAAACCGCGGGGACCAAGAACGCGCCCGAGGCGGCCTGCTTTACTCATCATATCCGGGGTGGAAATTGCGACATCGAAATCGGTGAAACCACCTTGAATTTTGGCGATCCATTCATCGCTGTCGGCGATATAATCGGCCCCGCCTTCCTGGGCTTTAGCAACACCTTCAGCCTGGGCGAAGACCAGGACACGGACGGTTTTCCCTAGGCCGTGGGGTAATACCACCACATCGCGGACTTGCTGATCCGCCTGACGCGGGTCGAGACCCATGCGCAGGTGAACCTCAACCGTGCCGTCGAATTTGGTGATCGATGTTTCCTTGGCCAATCCAACTGCTTCATCAGGAGTGTAGGACTGGTCAGCGTTGACTTTGGCGCTCGCCGCCATATATTTCTTTCCGTGTTTTGCCATTAAATCTCCTTTGTGGTTCTAGCGGGTAACCGGGTTACCCTCCCACATTCCTAATCAACGACCTGAATACCCATATTGCGGGCGGTGCCTTCAATTTGCGCCATGGCATCTTCGATATCGATAGCGTTGGTGTCTTTCATTTTGATTTCCGCGATTTCGCGCACCTGGGCCCGGGTGACCTTGCCAACCTTGGTGCGGTTGGGGACGGCGGAACCCTTTTCTACTCCGGCTGCTTTCTTGAGCAACACGGATGCCGGGGACGACTTGAGAATAAAAGTGAAAGACCCATCCGTGTATACGGTGATTTCAGCGGGGATTACTTCACCGGTACGGTTCTGCGTGCGGGCGTTGTAATCCTTGCAGAAAGCCATAATATTGATGCCGTGACCGGCAAGAGCTGGACCTACCGGAGGAGCCGGGTTGGCCTTTCCAGCGACCAGCTGTAGACGAACGACTGCTTTTAATTTCTTTGCCACTTTTTTAACTCCTTCGTGGTTCTAACGGGTGGTTTGGGGAGCACCCTCCCACAAACTAAATCCTCCAATGGAGGAAAATCCACTAAGCTTTTTCCACCTGAAGAAAATCGAGTTCAACAGGTGTTTCACGCCCAAAAAAGTTGACCATCACGCGAACCTTATTGCGTTCAGCGTATATTTCGTGAACCGTGCCGCGGAAGTCGTTGAAAGGTCCATCGATAATCCGGACGCGTTCACCAACCTTGAAGCTCACCTTGACATGCGGAGCTTCTGCTTCCATGCGGCGCAGGATTTGCGTAACTTCTTCTGGGCGAAGGGGAGTGGGCTGGGTCCCCATGCCCACAAAACCGGTAACGCCAGGCGTATTACGCACCACATACCATGATTCTTCGGTCATGATCATGTTCACCAGAACATAGCCGGGGAACACATGGCGTTCAACTGTGCGGCGTTTGCCTTCCTTGACTTCGATCTCTTCCTGGGTGGGGATGACAACATCAAAGATCTTGTCCTTCATTCCCATGGTGTCGATACGCTGCTCAAGGTTGTGGCGTACTTTATTTTCGTATCCGGAATAGCAGTGAATGACATACCATGACCGCGTGTCGGCGGTTTCAGGGTCAAACTGCGGTATTTCGGATTCTTCGCGCGACTGGCTGCTTTCTCGGGATGCGCCAGAAGATCCGCTGGCTTTGACACGTTTAGGTTTCAGCGGTTTTAGTTCTTCCTCGTTGTCGAGGGGTTTTTCTTGCGCATCATCCATCATCACAATAAAAGCTCCTTACAGATCTGCTGTCCGTTGGTAAATTATCCGAGGACCAACCGGATGAGACTTGCGAACACGAAATCGAGCAGACCTAAAAACAGGCTCATGACGGCCATGACGATTAGAACGATTTTTGTCAGGCGCCAGGCGTCCTCGGTTGTAGGCCAGGAAACCTTGCGAAGTTCGCCAACCGTCTCGCGCCACCATCGGGCGATGCGATTAGGCTGCTTACTTTTTTCTACGACCTTGGTTGGCTTGCTGGTTTTCTCAGCCACACTTCTCTCCTTCGTTTTCAGGCTAAAACGCCGCCTCAATGGACGGCGTCGCCTGGAGTAAGGCAGGCCAGGTAGGACTTGAACCCACAACCCCCGCTTTTGGAGAGCGGTGCTCTGCCAAATTGAGCTACTGGCCTAAACGGGGTCGAGGTGCGGGTCTTTCAACCCGTCCTCAACCCGATTATAACCTACTTCGTCTCCCGGTGCGCCGTGTGTTTTCGGCAGTGTGGGCAGAACTTATTCAGTTCCATACGCCCAGGATCATTGCGGCGGTTTTTTTCCGTGGTGTAATTCCGCGATTTGCAATCATTGCAAGCCAGGGTGATTACGGGGCGAACATCTTTCTTTTTTGATGCCATTGATTATTCCTGCCGTCCATGAACGGGCCGGCACTCCTTCTTAGTCCAGAATCTTCGTGATGACGCCAGCGCCGACGGTCAGGCCGCCCTCGCGAATGGCAAATTTTGAACCCTGCTCCAGCGCCACCTTGGTGATCAATTCAACTTCCATGTTGACGTTGTCGCCGGGCATAACCATTTCAACACCTTCGGGCAGTTTGATGTCGCCGGTCACATCCATGGTGCGGATGTAGAATTGCGGCCGGTAGCCGGTGAAGAACGGTTTGTGCCGCCCGCCCTCATCGCGCCTCAACACGTACACTTCCGCGTTGAACTTCTTGTGCGGGGTGATGCTGCCCGGTTTGGCCACCACCATGCCGCGCTCCACGTCGTCGCGCTCGATCCCGCGCAGCAGCAGACCAAGATTGTCGCCTGCCATGCCTTCGTCCAGCAGCTTGTGGAACATCTCCACGCCGGTCACTACCGAGTTCATGCTCTTCTCGCGCAAACCCACGATTTCCACCGGTTCGCCGACTTTGATGTGACCGCGGTCCACCCGGCCGGTCACCACGGTGCCGCGGCCCTTGATCGAGAACACGTCCTCGATCGGCATCATGAACGGCTTGTCCACTTCGCGCACCGGCTGCGGAATGTAGCTGTCCACCACATCCAGCAGTTCTTTGATGCAGGCGTATTCCGGGGCGTCCTTGTCGGTCGAGGTGCTCTCCAGCGCTTTCAGCGCGCTGCCGCGCACGATGGGGGTCTCGTCGCCGGGGAATTTGTACTCGGTCAGCATTTCACGCAGTTCCAGTTCCACCAGTTCCAGCAGTTCAGGATCGTCCATCTGGTCGGTCTTGTTCAGGAACACCACAATGCTGGGCACTTCCACCTGGCGCGCCAGCAGCACGTGCTCGCGGGTCTGCGGCATCGGGCCGTCGGGAGCTGCCACCACCAGGATGGCACCGTCCACCTGCGCCGCGCCGGTGATCATGTTTTTGATGTAGTCGCGGTGTCCGGGCATGTCTACGTGTGCGTAGTGCCGGTTCTCGGTCGAATACTCAACGTGGGCAATGTTGATGGTGATGCCGCGCGCCTTCTCTTCCGGCGCGTTGTCAATCGTATCGTATCCACGGAAATCCGCGGTGCCCA
>JAJZTR010000249.1 GCA_021848775.1 Chloroflexota bacterium
TCCCGATCTAAAAGAAGACACCGGCGAGGTCATCTATTTCCGGACTTTTGCGGACTATGAACGGCTGCGAAAGTTAGCCGATGAACGGCAATCTTTCGTGATTATTGGCGGTGGGTACATTGGTTCCGAAGTGGCAGCTGCCTTGAACATGGAAGGCAAGCATGTAACCATGATCTTCCCTGAGGATGGTATTTGCGCCCGTCTGCTCCCGTCTGCCATGTCGTCACAGGTCAACGAAATGTATGAAAACAAAGGTGTCCACGTTCATCCGGGGCAAATGGTATCCGGTGTTGTCAAAAAAGGTGACAAGATGATGGTCGAGACCGAGAAGGGTTTGACCATCGAAGCGGATGCTGTGGTTGCCGGACTGGGAATTCGACCCAATACCGCGCTCGCTGAATCCGCCGGAATTAAGGTCGAAGGAGGTATCCTGGTTGATTCATCCCTCCAAACCTCCCGTCCTAATATCTATGCAGCGGGTGATGTGATCCGTTATTTCAATCCAGCCTTAAACCGCGCCATTCGCACCGAACATGAGGAAAATGCCAATCTTAGCGGGCAAACGGCGGGGGCGGCTATGACGGGACAACCTGTTACCTATACGCACCTTCCTTTTGCGTATTCCGATCTATTTGAATTGGGTTTCGAAATGATCGGCATTATCGATCCTCGTCTGGCATTGGTTGGAGACTGGCAGGACCCATACCGCACCGGGGTTGTCTATTATTACGAAGGCGGTCGAATTGTAGGGGTGCTGCTGGTTAATTTATGGGGACGAATCGACAAAGCCCGGGCTTTACTCGAACGCAAGAACCAACCCCCGCCTCAGGATATCCGCGGGTATATAGAATAAATGAATTTCGGTCCATGGAGGTTTCCATTAAATAAGTAATAAAATGATAAGAATCATCTATTTCAGCCGCCTCGCCCTAGCGAATCAGGGTGTTATGTGTTAAACTAGTTCCCTCAAAAGTAGTAGCTATCGTTGCTGCTTTCCGCTCTTTGCAGCGCCAAAGGTGTTGTCAGAGGGCAATCCCGAGGAAAGGAGGAATCCAACAATGCGCGACTATGAATTGGTATTCATCATCCAACCCGACTTGGACGAAGCTGGTGTTAAAGGTATCGTCGAGAAGGTTCAGGGGTGGATTACTGAAGCCGGTGGTACTGTTGCAAAAATTGATAACTGGGGCAAACGACGCCTAGCTTATCAGATAAATAAGCGCCGCGAAGGTCAGTATGTCCTTTTCGAAATGCAGATACCGCCCACGTTTAGCAGCGAATTGGAGCGTAATTTGCGCTTCCTGGAACCGGTGATGCGGTTCTCCATTATTCTGCGTGACTAAGTGATTTCATTTCGGTTTACAAGGAGTCATCCATGAGCCGCGGTTTAAACAAAGTAATGATCATCGGTCATCTCGGACGGGATCCAGAAATGCGTTATACCCCGTCTGGCCGCCCTGTAACCACTTTCACCGTAGCAACCAGTCGAACCTGGAACACCGCTGATGGGGAACGACACACTGAGACAGAGTGGTTCAATATTGTCACCTGGGGCAACCTGGCTGAAATTTGCAAACAATACCTTACCAAGGGTCAACAGGTCTACATTGAAGGCCGTTTGCAAACCCGCCGCTGGGATGATGCCGATGGTGCCAAACACAGCACAGTGGAAGTCGTAGCCAACGAAATGATGATGCTTGGAGACCGGCGTGAAAACAATTCAAATCCGCCTTCAGAGCCAATCGAAGGCGAAGAAGCGGATACCGAGTACCCATTTTAGGAGTATGTTTAAATGGCTGAAATTAACCCCAGCGAGAACGAGCAGCAAGGCAGCGGCCCGCGCCGCTATGTGGCACGTCCTAAAATCTGCCAGTTCTGCGCCGATAAAAATGTATTGATCGACTACAAACAGGTCGATATGCTGCGCCGGTACGTTACCGATGACGGCAAGATTCGTCCACGCCGCCAAACCGGCACGTGCGCCCGACACCAGCGCGAACTGGCCCGTGAAATCAAACGCGCGCGCCATCTGGCTCTGCTTCCATTCGTAGGCGAAGAGTGGACCGAATACGTCCGCTAATGCCCAACGAAAGATAAAAAATCAGGGCATAAGCCGGCAGGCTGATTGCCCTTTTTAATTTTTGCATTGAAAGGTTCGTTTATGGCTAAATCACCTCAAGCCAAGCATGCTTCCCGGAAGCAGCAGAATCGCGTTTTACGCGAACAACGCCAGCGAAGATGGATCACGATCGTGACTGTGACCATTGCTTCTCTGGTTGTTCTCGTGCTCGGATACGGCGCTTTGGATACCCTTGTGCTGCAGAAAAACAAACCCGTCGCATCCGTTGACGGACAGGATATCAGCCTGGCAGATTTTCAAGCGCGCGTTCGTTACGACCGCTACCAACTCATCCAAAACACACTGACTCTGCAGCAATATGAGCAGATGTTTAGTTTTGATGCCAACTCGGCCAGTTACTTCACCCAGCAGATAAAAACAAACGTGAGCCTGCTGGAAAACCCTGAAGTTCTGGGAGACCAGGTCGTTGAAGAATTGATTAATGATGTGGTTATTGCCAAACAGGCTGAGCAAATGGGCATCACAGTGAGCGACGCAGAAGTGGATGTTGCCTTGCAGGAAGCCTTTGGTTACTTTTCAAATGGTACACCTACCCCGGA
>JAJZTR010000250.1 GCA_021848775.1 Chloroflexota bacterium
TGGCGCATAACCCGCGCGATGAAGTGTCGCTGGATCGAATCATCAATGTGCCAGCGCGCGGCATCGGTGATAAAACAATTCTCTCGTTGAAACAGGCAGCGCGAGCAGCCAACCTGGCACCAGGCGAGCTGCTGCTCGAATTCGCCAGCCCGGGCAAGGAAGATAAATTACAGAATATCCTTGGCGGGCGTAGCAGCGCTTTACTGGGTGAGTTCGGCCGCATGCTGGCGAATTGGGTTGCCGACTATGGCGACCATTCTTCGCTGCCAATGCTCTTCGACCGTATTACGCATGACACCGCCTATCAGGACTATATCGATGACGGCAGCGAAGAGGGTGAACAACGCTGGGAGAACGTCCAGGAGCTGCGCCGGCTGGCATACGAATACGCGGAGCGCGGTCTGACCGATTTCCTTGAAAACCTGGCGCTGGTTTCTGACCAGGACACGCTGCCGGAAGAGGCTGCTGCCAATGCACCCACGCTTCTAACACTGCACGCCGCCAAAGGGCTGGAATTCTCGCGCGTGTTCATCACCGGCCTGGACGATGGACTGCTGCCGCACTCGCGCTCGAAGGACGACCCCGAGGAAATGGCCGAAGAACGCCGCTTGCTGTACGTTGGCATCACCCGCGCTAAAGACCGGGTGTACCTGGTCCGCGCCAACCGCCGCAGCCAGTTCGGTGGTTATGATGACCAGATTCCGTCTCCATTTTTGGATGATATCCCTGAGAAATTGATCGATCGACAGGGAACCCGGCGTCCACGGTGGGCCACCTCCTGGGGTCAAAGCATCCGCCCCAAAACCTGGAACGTCGGCCTCAACAGCATCTCGACGAAACCGCCGTCCGGTTCTGCACCGATCATCCAGCAGCGCTACCACCCGTCCGATCATGTGCGGCATCCCATCTGGGGAGCGGGGATTGTGATGGACAGCCGCATTCAGGACGATGATGAAACGGTCGATGTATATTTCGAAAGCGTCGGCTTCAAGCGGGTGGCAGCCTCGCTCGCCAAGCTGGAAATCCTGCCTAAAACAAAGTAATTAAGGGGTAAAAACGAAGGTCGAACTCTCCGGCAGGGTCGGAATAAAATCCTGCAGGTCTTTTTGGATTGTTTCCGCCGCTTCCGCTGAAGTCGCAAAAAATGCCACCGTGGGGTTGGCTATGGTGATTTTTCGGCCGGAGTAAATCAAATCTCCTACCTTAACCCATGAATCGGGGATATCCGGGTACCAATCCTCATAGATCATAACCAGTTCGATGTCGTATTCCGCGCACAGAGTTCCCATCCAGTTATCGGGCTCACCAGCCATTCGGAAACGGTACGCCTCAATCGATGCCAATCCATACAGGTCAAGCACATACGCGTCGTTTTTATAGGTCAGATAACCGATATCATTTGCAGCCGATGAACCCTGAAAATAATCGGTCGCAAAACGGTGCATCTGATAGTGCTGGCTAAACACATTATTGCTGCTGGTGGGCACATACGCCAAAAGCATGATGTACGGCAGGTTGGAAAATACGAGCGAAATGCTGACGAGCGTGGTAAACAGCGCCAGGGATTTCAGCGGTCTCGGCTGGTCCAGCTTTGGAGAAATCAAACTTCCCACCAGGTAAATTGTGCTCAGGGATAAGAATGTCAAGGCGTAAATTTCGTATCGATACCAGCCGGTTCTGCCAAAAATCAGATGGAGGACCACCCCAAGGATGGTGACCAGTGCCAAACGGCGCCGGTTGAGGTTCATTTTTGCCAACAAAATCAGCGCCGCGAGGAATACGATGAGGATGATACTCACCACGCCAAACCAGGTTTGCAGGTTGTAGAATAAATTGCTGAGGAAAGAATCAATAAAGCCCTCGTTCATCAGGGTCGATTTAGCCAGGACTGAAGCCGGGATTATGGCCTGACCGTTCGCCAGTAAAAAAATCGAAAAAAGACCCAGTGACACGACGATAGCGGTGAAAACCAGCAAACTTTTTAGATATTGCTTATTCAAACCAAGAAACAACAGCGCAGCCATTGAAACAGCCAGGTTTTCGTAGCGGATCATGGGGGCAATGCCGATCGCAATGAGCAACCAGGATTCCACCCTGTTCTCGTTAATCACCAGGATCAAGCCCCAGACAATCACAGCGACGACGAGCACCTGCAGCGAATGTTCCATGCCGCTAAAGACCAGGCCAATAAGATTGGTGGATAGAATGAGGAGGACCAGAATCAATGTAATTATGAAGACTTGGATTCCCTTTAGCCGGATAACAAATGCCTGAACCAGAATTTTGGTATATACCCATACTGTGGCGAAGGCCGCAAGAATATTTAAGACCAGCGCTGCCAGCTCGACTCGAGCAAATGGCGCCAATAAAAACGGCCACAAAATACTGGAGGACGGTGCAGAAAATTCAGCCAGGTTGACACCGTAATGCCCCTGGAGGATATTTTCCGCCAGCGCCAGGTGAATGTACGCGTCATCCAGGGTGTAGACAAAATGACCCTGATTGATTTTGAGAATCTGAAAACCTTCGATCAGGAGCGCCAATCCTAAAAAAGTGATGCCCAATAGGAGCGGGATGGTGTTGGGTTTGACATTTAATTTCATGGATTATGCCCGGGAGATACCAAGACCAGGATCACCATTAACAGGCAGTCAGGCGCAGATCAAGATC
>JAJZTR010000251.1 GCA_021848775.1 Chloroflexota bacterium
CTGGCGTTGGGCATGCCCGGAATCAAAATTGAGTGTTGATTTGTTCTGGCTTACATCATCAAATTTATCGGACTGCACGAGAGTACAAAATAAACTGTTTTACAATGCAGCCGGCTAAGGGGTTTTGGCAGCAAAGCGGGGAAATTAATGGCAACCCCACGCCAATAGAGAATGTAGTCTAGGTATTCCGTCAATGACGGATCAATTTTATGCCTATAAATTGTAATATCTTTTACTAGAAATTACAACATTCAGACTTGCAGCCGTAAGGACTGGCTTGAATATCGTTCGGAAAATTGTTAGGGACAGTTGTAAATTTTCCTGGAAAACATTTGCCTCACAGGATCAACCGTGATGACAATGGTGGTGACTTGAAAACAGAAGAAAAAATTGCAATTTTCACTATAATAGAATCGTTCCCCTAATGTGGTTTAAATCATTTTTATTCGATCAGGTGAATCCCTCGTCTCATGGGAGGGTGTTTATGAATATTAATGTTCTCCGAAAAAAATTTTTGTATTCCAGCGAAGATACATTCAAACAGGAGCGCTATCGGCAAATCTTGCGCACGTTAATATTCTCGACCCTGGCAATTTTCAGTATCGAGACGTTATTAATGGTGCTGCTGGAACTTGTGCTCGATATCCCAGAGCCTGTTGTCTGGGTAATCGACGGGCTGATTCTGGTTGTTTTATTATTTCCGCTTAATTATGGATTTGTCGTCCGTCCCATGCTGAACCAGATTGAAGAACATCGCCGGACTAACCTGGAACTGGCTAAAACGAACGAAATTCTCGAACGCCTCTACAACATTGACGATGTATTAATTGCCTACCTCGATACCAGTTTTATTTTCATCCGGGTTAACCCAACTTATGCCAGGGCGGATGGGCATGAACCTGATTATTACGTCGGAAAAAATCATTTTGTCCTGTTTCCCAATGAGGAAAACCAGCGTATCTTTGAGGATGTGGTTAAAACAGGCCATACCTTCCGGGTGACCGAAAAGCCGTTCGAATACGCTGAAAATCCCGAGCGTGGGATTACCTACTGGGATTGGACCCTCATGCCGGTGCGAGACCTGGAAAACGAAATCTCCGGTTTGATTCTGGTGCTGAATGATGTGACTGACAATAAAAAAGCCAAAGCCGATCTGGAGGAGAGCTGGCGCCGCTTCCACGCAGTCTTCGACCAGACATTTCAGCACATCCTCCTGCTGACCCCGGCAGGCAAGGTCGTACTTGCCAACCAAACCACGTTGGATTTCACGGGCTGCGCCCTCGAGGACCTGATTGACGAACCGATCTGGAGGCTTCCTTTTTGGCATCCTTCGGATGCTGATACTCGCGGACTGTCCAATTTGATTCGACTGGCAGCCGGGGGGAACATTGTTCGCAGCGAAAGGCGGTTATACACCAGCGAATCGGCTTTTGTCACCATGGATATCACGGTCAAACCGCTGCTCGACGACGATGGCAATCCGGTATTGTTGATATACGAAGCGCGCGACATCACTTCGCGCATTGCGGCTGAACAGGCACTAAGACGCAGCGAAGAGGAGATCCAGCGCAGGTATGAGGCCGAACTCCACGCCCGTCATTTAGCTGAAACCCTTTTGAATGCCTCTCAGGAGCTTTCTGGTTCACTTAACAGCGACACGGTTTTCGAGACCCTGCTGGATCATCTGTACAATGTTGCCCCGTATACCAGCGCCCATCTTGAACTTCTTGAGGATGAAGATCACCTCAACGTGCGCATTACCCGCGGTGACGAATCCTGGGCGAAGGAGAAACAATTACGCGGCAGACGATTGGAAATCGGCTTGATGCCGGTGATTAAGGCTCTTTTAAAAAGCCGGCAGGTGGTTAGCGTCGCTGACACCAAATCCTACAAGGGATCGCCGTACTTCCCGGGCGCAGAACATATTGGTTCCTGGGTGGCATTGCCGTTGCTGGCGGGGAAACAAATCATCGGATTATGTATCCTGGAACACTCGAGCGCCGACTTTTTCACCCCTGAAATGATCCAATGGGCAACGGCTGTTGCCAATCAGGCGGCGATAGCTATTCAAAATGCCTGGTTGTTTGAACAGGTTCGCGACGGACGCGAACACCTGCAAGCTCTTTCGCGCCGGTTGGTGGAAGTTCAGGAGTCGGAGCGGCACTATATCGCCCGGGAACTGCATGATGATGCCGGCCAGGCATTGGCATCGCTAATGGTTGGGCTGCGATTGCTTGAGCGTGACGGCGCCGATCGTCCCGCTGTGATAGCCCGCTGTCAGGATTTGAAGCAGGCTGCTGATGGCATACTGGAAAATCTTCACCGGCTGGCGATCGATCTGCGGCCCGCTTCACTTGACCACCTGGGTCTGGTCGCAGCCTTGCGCCAGCACACCGAAACGGTCAGTGACCAGCACGGGATAGCCGTCCAATTTGAGGTTATCGGTGAGATCGAACGCCTGTCCGGCGACCTGGAAACGGCGGTTTACCGCATCGTCCAGGAAGCGTTGACCAATGTTATTCGCCATGCCAAGGCTACCCGCATCGATGTGCTGCTAAAACGCCGCGAATCAACCCTGGTTGTGATCGTGGAGGATAATGGCATTGGCTTTGATCCGCGGACAGTTCAAAACGGTCATCTTG
>JAJZTR010000252.1 GCA_021848775.1 Chloroflexota bacterium
AGCGTGGTATGGGATTTCGCGGGCCAGGCACTGCCTTCCGACCTGCTGCTGGACATTCAGCGGCTTGTCAGCCGCCTCGACCAGCCGATCGATGCGCTGCCGCGCTTGCTGGCAAAATTGCTCAGCACAAATGAGGTGCAGGCGTTGGCAATTCGAATTCGCCATTTGCTGGATACAGGAATTTTTCCCTCCCCCAACGCGGACCGCCGGCACTACCCCTGGCCCCCCATCTGATGCGCAAACGGCAAAAAGCTTGCCTGAGTGAGTCAATATAGCTATCATATGATTAACTGCTGAAAGGGAGTGTCTTCAATGAAACAGATTGCCTTGGTTATGGTTGGTTTTGGAAATGTTGGGCAAGCTTTTGCGCGCCTCCTGCTGCGCAAAGAAAAAGCCCTTGCAGAAGAATTCGGTGTCAATATCATCGTCACCGGAATCATCACTGGCAGCCACGGCAGCGCGATCAATTCAGGGGGCATCAACCTGATCCGCGCGCTGGAAATCATCGAACGTGGTCAATCTTTCGATATCCTGTCGGAACAGCCTGCCCCCAAGAATGTGACCGATTTTATTTTTTCGAGTTCAGCTGACGCCATGCTGGAGACTTCTCCAGTGAATCATCATACCGGTCAGCCGGCCATTGATCATTGCAAAGCAGCCTTGAACAAAGGGATGCACGCCATCACTGCCAACAAGGGGCCGGTGGTTCACGGCTATAAAGAATTGACGGATATGGCTGCCAAATGCGGCAAACGCTTCCTGTTCGAGTCAGCTGTGATGGACGGCGCACCAATTTTTTCGCTCTTCCGCGGCCCGCTGCCGCTCACCGATCTGCAGGGGTTCTCAGGTATCCTGAATTCCTGCACCAATTTCATCCTGGGCCTGATGGAACAGGGAAAAACGCTGGACGAAGCCATTGTCGAAGGGCAAAAAATCGGGATCACCGAAACCGATCCATCCGCCGACATTGACGGCTGGGACGCGGCCATCAAGGTGGCAGCCTTGACCACCGTATTGATGGGCATCCCGCTCAAGCCCCAGCAGGTCGAGCGCACGGGAATCCGCGAGATTACTACTGAGATGCTGCAGGAAGCGCAGCAAGCCGGTGAACGCTGGAAATTGGTTTGCGCTGCCCGGCGCGAAGGCCAGCGCCTGCTGGAAGCCAGCGTGAAACCAGCCCGGGTGTCAGCCGGGACGCCGCTCTACGCGATCAACGGCACCAGCTCCTACGTCGAATTCAAGCTGGATGTGCTGCCCGGATTGGGCATCGTGGAAAGCAACCCCGGCCCGGACACCACCGCTTATGGTTTGCTGGCGGATCTACTCAACGCTCTGCGCGGTCAGTAAATGAGCGAGGCCAGTTGTGCGGCTGACGATCCTCACTTTGCATTCGTCCCCGGTTCGCCGGCCAGGTCGACATCCAGGCTGGTGACTCCGGTGGGAACAGTATGAGCCACACGGTTTATCTGGCTTTAGGCACCAACCTTGGCGACCGGATGGTCAATCTGGCGCATGCGCTCGTTCTGCTAACCCCCCACGCCACCCTGCGCAATTGGTCTCGAGTGTATGAGACCCCGCCGTGGGGTTACCTCGAGCAGCCGGCATTTTTCAACATGGTGGTGGAAGCAGAAACTGACCTCGAACCCGTCGGTCTGTTGGATCATCTCAAATTATTGGAAGAAAAAATTGGCCGCGGGAAATCGGTGCGCTACGGACCGCGCTTGATCGACCTTGACATCCTTTTCTACGATGAAATCGAAATGCGCACCAGCCGCCTGGAAATTCCGCACCCGCGCATCGCGGAACGAGCGTTTGTCCTGATCCCGCTGGCCGAACTGGCGCCAACCCGTAAGCTGGTCCCCGGCGGTCAAACCATCGCCGATCTGCTGGCTCGAATTGATCAGAGCGGTATTTCACCGGTAACCGTGAGAGAAAACGATTCTCCGGCCGGGTTGGCCGTCATGTTTCAAGAAGAGCCGGAAGCGCTGGATCGATTTATAGGTCTGCCTCCCTCGCACCAGCGTGAATATTTACAGCATATATTAGAGGCAAAAAAGCCCGCCACCCGCCGCAAGCGCTTCGATTGGACTGTGAACCAGCTCAGCATTAAAAAGGATTAAATTTATGACTGCCACCAGATTAGCGTTAGGTACCCGCACCTTTATCATGGGCATACTCAATCTGACCCCCGACAGTTTCTCGGGAGATGGACTGCTGCAGGGAGGGGACGCGATTGCGGCCGCTCTCAAGCAGGCCAGGCACTTCGCAGCTGCCGGGGCCGACATCCTGGATATCGGCGGCGAATCGACCAGACCCGGTGCGCAGGCCGTTTCAGCGGATGAGGAGATATCCCGGGTGATACCGGTCATTCACGCCCTGGCTAAGGAAGATTTGAATATCATTCTGTCAATCGACACCTATAAAGCTGAAGTTGCCGAGGAGGGAATAAACGCCGGAGCAAGCTGGGTGAATGATGTCTGGGGTCTGCGCGCCGATCCCATGCTGGCAGAAGTTGCTGCCCGGCATCGGGTACCCCTTATCTTGATGCACAACCGCAGCAAGCCCGGCAACGCCGAATTACAGGCGAAGCTGGGTGGAAGATATGTCGGGATGGAATATGATGATTTGATTGCTGATGTT
>JAJZTR010000061.1 GCA_021848775.1 Chloroflexota bacterium
TGGAATGCCCGGTCTGGCAACCGGCACTTTAGGCGTGCTGGGACCTCTACGCCTGTCTTACAGCCGGGCGATTTCGACAGTGCGCTTTTTATCGGGATTACTGAGCGATCTTATGGAAGAAACTATCCTTGATGAAACCTCTTGAGTTACAGGAGACATGAAATTATGACTGAACACAAAAAAAAGCCGAAAGTAGTTGAACCAAATATGGATGAAGTGGATGCCCCCGCCGAATTTGCTGAAAAGGCTGTGGCAGACGAGCTGGCAAGTCTCGAAAAGGATCTGGCAGAAGCACAGGATCAATGCAAGGAATTTTCCGAAGGTTGGCAGCGCGAACGGGCTGACTTTTTGAATTATAAGAAACGAGTGGAGCGGGATCAGGCTCAGTTACACCAGGTCATTTCCGGTAATATCATCAGGAAATTCCTGAGTGTGATGGATGATATGGAACGAGCTATGGCTAACCGTCCGCAGAATGCCGAGAATCAAGATTGGTGGGCTGGCGTGGAGCTGATTTACCGAAAATTGCAAGGAATCCTGGAAGCCGAAGGTGTAACAGTCATCCCGGCAGAGGGTGAAGTTTTCGACCCGGCTATTCATGAGGCAATTACCCACGAGGCGAATGATGGTGTCGAAAGCGGTAAAATAATTGCTGTGGTTCAGCAAGGATATCGCATGGGAGATCGTATTATCCGCCCGGCATTGGTACGGGTGGCACAATAATTGCTCCATTTCAAATGGAATAACAAGAATATATCCGGGGATAAGATCCCTGGTTGGGCAAACTCGAATGAACATCTATCTGGAGGAATAATATGGGAAAAATTGTTGGTATTGATCTCGGCACAACCAATTCCGTTGTGGCGGTTATGGTCGGCGGTGAGCCGGTCGTCATCCCATCTGCAGAAGGCGAGCGGCTGGTTCCGTCCGTTGTAGCGGTGAATAAAAATGGCGAGCGTCTGGTCGGGCGGTCTGCCCGTAACCAGGCTATTGTGAATCCCGAAAACACAGTATTCTCGATAAAACGGATGATGGGCCGCAAGTACGAAGACCCGGAAGTTCAGCGCACAATTGGACGCGTGCCTTATAAAGTCACCAAAGCCCCCAACGGTGATGCGCGAGTGGTGATGGGTGAACGAGAATACTCACCACCTGAAATTTCGGCCATGATTCTGGCCAAACTCAAAGCCGACGCTGAAGCCTATCTGGGCGAGCCGGTGACACAAGCTGTGATTACCGTTCCGGCTTATTTTAACGATATGCAGCGCAATGCTACCAAAGATGCCGGCAAGATCGCCGGGCTGGAAGTGATGCGCATCATCAATGAACCGACAGCCTCATCGCTGGCTTACGGCCTGGACAAGAAAAAGAATGAAATTATCGCTGTTTATGACCTGGGCGGCGGCACCTTCGACATCTCGATATTGGATGTGGGCGATGGTGTCTTCCAGGTAAAATCCACTTCCGGTGATACTTTCCTGGGCGGCGATGACTTCGATTTGCGCCTGATGGATTTCCTGATCGAGGATTTCAAAAAAGAAACCGGCATGGATCTGCGTAATGACCGCCAGGCCTTGCAGCGATTAAAGGAAGCGTCCGAAAAAGCCAAGATTGAGCTTTCATCCGTCATGCAAACCGAAATCAACCTGCCTTACATCACTGCTGATGCCACCGGTCCAAAACACATGGTGAAGCAGATCACCCGCGCACGCCTGGAGCAGTTGACCCATGACCTGGTCGAACGGTCGATGGAACCGGTACGCCGGGCCATCTCTGACGCCAACCTTAAACCTTCCGCGATCAATGAGATTGTGCTGGTGGGCGGCATGACCCGCATGCCTGCAGTCCAGGACGCGGTGCGCCGCGAGTTTGGCAAAGAACCCCACAAAGGTGTCAACCCGGATGAGGTCGTGGCAATCGGTGCTGCCATTCAGGGCGCAGTGCTGGGCGGCGATGTCAAAGATGTGATCCTGGTGGATGTGACGCCGTTGACCCTTTCGGTGGAAACCCTGGGAGGGGTGGCAACCCCACTGGTGGAACGCAATTCAGCCATTCCCACCAGCAAGTCGCAGATATTCTCTACGGCTGCTGATGGCCAGACACAGGTAGAAATTCATGTCGTTCAGGGTGAACGCCCCATGGCCAGCGATAACAAATCTCTTGGCCGCTTCAACCTGGATAAGATCCCACCGGCCCCGCGCGGAATCCCGCAGATTGAAGTCACCTTTGATATTGATGCCAACGGCATTATGACCGTCACGGCAAAAGACAAAGCCACCGGAAACAGCCAGCACATTACCATCACCGCTTCCTCTGGTTTGAGCGATTCTGAGGTCGAAAAAATGCGGCAGGAAGCTGAAGTTCATGCCGATGATGACCGACGTCGTAAAGAACTGGTCGAGGTGCGTAACTACGCTGATAACACTGTGTACGCGGCTGAGAAAACGCTTGCGGAACATGGCGCTAAAGTCGCGGATGATGTCAAACAGCAGACCGAACAAGGTATCAGCCGTTTGAAAGAAGTTATGCAGGGAGAGGATGTGACTGCGATCCGTCAGGCTGCTGATGAATTGGGACAAACAATACAAAAAATTGGTGCCTCAATGTATCAACAGCCGGAAGGCCAGTCTGGCCCTGCCGGAGAGTCCGGTGAGCAGCCCGGCAGCGGCCCATCCGGCGAGGATGTGGTTGAAGGCGACTTTAAAGAAGGTTAGGTCAATCATTTCACGGGGGCGGAACGAATATTCCGCCCCTGACAATACCTCCTGGTGGTAAAATCCGTCCAGGATTTTGTAATTTTAAAGGGCTTGAATGACAGCACGCGATTATTACGACATACTGGGTGTAGGTAAAAACGCCTCGCCGGACGAAATTAAATCAGCGTTCAGGAATCTGGCACGCAAACATCATCCTGATGTCAATAAAGCGCCGGATGCTGAAGCTGTATTTAAAGAAATGAATGAAGCTTACGGTGTTCTCTCCGACCCTGAGAAACGCGCAGCGTATGACCGTTACGGTCATGCTGGCTTAAATGGGATGGGCGGTATGCCCGATTTCACCTCCGTCGACTTTTCAGATATCTTCGAAGAGTTCTTCGGTTTCGGCATGGGGGGAGGCAGCCGGCGGCGTCCAAATGCGCCACGGCGCGGCGCGGATTTAAGTTATACGGTGAGCCTGACCTTCGAAGAGTCAGTATTCGGTGTTGAAAAAGAAATCGAAATTACCCGCGACGAAATTTGTACGACCTGCCGCGGCAGCGGCGCTGAACCGGGCACCTCGCCGGTGCGTTGTTCCACTTGCGGCGGGCGCGGCGAAGTTCGCACCACCCGGCAGACCTTCCTGGGTGCCATGGTGCAGGTTACGACCTGTCCGACCTGTAACGGCAGCGGAGAGGTGATCAGCTCACCATGTCAGACCTGTAAAGGCCGCGGTTTGGAACGCAAGACCGTTAAGAAAGTGATCGCCATCCCGGCCGGGGTGGATAATGGCACACAGATTCGGCTTTCAGGCGAAGGGCAAGCGGGGGTTAATGGCGGGCCGAATGGCAACCTGTACATCGAAATCAAGGTTAAAAAACACGAATTTTTCCGGCGGAAAAACGATGATATTTTGCTGGATCTGAATATCAATATTGCTCAAGCAGTTTTGGGCTCCGAGATCGATGTGCCGACCATCAATGGCCCCGCTAAACTCACTATTCCCGCAGGCACTCAGGCTGGAAAAGTTTTCCGAATGAAGGGCAAGGGCGTCCCCAATGTACGCGGCGGCGCTAAAGGTGACCAGATGGTCATCGTTAATGTTGATGTTCCCACCAAGCTGACTGCTGAACAGCGGGAACTCTTCGAGCAATTGGCGAAAACACTGGGTACCGAGGTCCGTCCGCAAGAAAAGAGTTTCCTGGATCTCATCAAAGAGGTGTTAGGTGGCTGATACATTCTGGTTGGAAGTGTCCTTAACGGTTGATGGTGAACTGGCTGAAGCCGTCGCAGAAGTGATCGGGCGTTTTACCCCGCAGGGCGTCGTGATGGAGCAGGATGTCAAATATAACGATGCTGAGGATTTAGGCACTGCCTACGGTCCTGTGCGGGTGTATGGTTATATGCCTATGGATAGCAGTATCGAGCAGAAACGCCAGCAGCTGGAAGAAGCCCTGTGGCACCTGGGGCAAATTCAACCCCTGCCTGAAGCAGAATATCGTTCAGTACCCGATCAGGATTGGATGTCAGCATGGAAAGAACATTACCGGCCAATTCCAATCGGTGAAAAGATTTTGATTCTGCCGGCATGGCTTGAGTCGACATACCCTGACCGACTGGCCATAAAAATCGACCCGAGCATGGCATTTGGCACCGGAACGCACCCAACCACCCAATTATGCCTGGCTTTATTGGAAAAATATGTCGAACCGGGGAAAAACATTATCGATGTAGGGTGCGGTTCGGGCATTCTCTCTATCGGAGCGGTTAAGCTGGGCGCAATTTCAGCGCTCGCGGTTGATATAGACTCGGCATCGGTGCGAGCCACCAACGAGAACGCGATCGCGAATGATGTGGAGGATCAAATTTTCAGCGCCCTGGGTTCAGTGGCAGAGATATTGCAAGGTCAATACATCTCCCGGCATGCCCCGGTAGTCGTAGTCAACATCCTTGCGCCGGTGATTGTGCGTTTATTCAATGAGGATCTGGCTAAATTAATTACTCCCGGTGGAACCATCATTCTTTCGGGGATCTTGATCGAACAGGCGACTGAGATCGAAGTCAAAGCCGCCAGTCACGGTTTGCAATTGCTGGAACGTCTTACGATGGGTGACTGGATAGCTTTTGCTTTCCGAAAGCCAATTCATTCTAGAAAATAAAATATTTTGTCAGCTTCACCAGATGCGCTCGAGGTCAGGGTTGTCAAGTGCTTTGCGTCCGACTTTTGCCATATCGATCCATTGACCGCGGACTTTTATTCGCACGACATCGGCAGTGTAGTCGGTGACCGTTGGACCATGGTTGGCGAATAAGGCTGAGCCCACAGCGTAAATATCCACGGGGACATGAAGCCGCTCAAAACGGGCGATTTTTTCCGGGTTAAATCCGCCCGATACCACGATTTTCACGTTCTTGCAGAACCGGGCTGCGCGTTCGCGCCAGTTTTCGGGGATATTCCAACTTCCCCAGGCTGAATCGAGTGCCTGGCGCACGTTGAATACCAGCCGGGGGTTTACCCCCAGGTCGAGCGCCGGGTCACCCAGCGGTGCGACACTGACATCCCGCAGGCTGCTGCTGGTATCCAGCCGCACACCATATAAAATGTAACGCTGAGCTTCGTCCGTTTGACCGGCATCGATCAAAGCGCGATATTTTTCGAACATTGATTTACACACTGACACTGAATCACGCACGCAGTCATTGTTGAAATCTACCAGCGCAATACGCGGGATACTGACCGGCAAAACCTGCGCAAACGCGATCATAGCCTCATTGGTATCACCCATGAAACAGGCGATTGCGGCGTGGGCAACCGTACCGCCACCGGCACCTCCCCACCAATCCCCTTGCGCATCGGTCGAAACATACGGGCCGAGCGTTTGGGCGTGGTCTAAATTGAAGCGTTGAACTGCGATCTGGTAAGCATAACCATCTGCTGCCTGTACCTCATGCAGGTCAAAACGGGCAGGAAAGAACATCATCGGTTTCCCTCCGGAGCCCACTAAAGCTTCGTACACGTTGGTGGCAACCCTGCTGGCGCGAGTCATGATGCCCAGAGTGGGGGTCTCAAGAATTGCGAAGTCGCGGTAGCGGCCACGGACGCGCATCACCGGGCTCACCTCCAATGGATTCCCGTTCGATTCGACAACACAGCCGTCATGGACTGCCCAAACCTCCAGACGATCTGCTGTCTCGACAAAATGATCGCCCTCGAAGTATCCTGTGCAGTGGCGCAGCATGGTCAGGGCTTTATCCACCCCGACCACAATTGTTTTGCCCGGGCGGCGGGTGAACCATTGCATTTCGACCTCAAGGTCGCCGGCAGGAATGTCAGCCGGATCGACCCCCGCCGGAAGGCGGTGGTCTGTACCCTGGTACTGGTAGCCAGCTTTGGCGAGAGTCTCCAACATTCGGGCGATATTGGTAAAGTACTTGTCGGTATACCAGCCTTTACGCATTCGCTCAATATCCAGTTTAAAGGTGGAGTTTGTCAGCCGTTTTTGATCGAAGATGCTCATTGATTCTCCTGAGAAGTCCCCGGATTATTAGTGTATATATTACACTAATAGTGTAATCCAGAAAAGGAAGGCTGTCAAGCAAATCGATCTATTCGTTCCTGCAAAGGAGCAAGGTTTCTTTGGCATTTTATCAAGTTTGGATAGAGCTGACCATGACCACAAGCAGTAAACAAACAGATGTTGGCGCGTATCGTAGGAGGAAGTTGGGTCTTCCAACGCTGGAAACAATAGAAAATATGGGTAAAATAAAATTGCATTTTGAGAAACATGGAGAATAGACATGCAAGAGTTACAAATAATTGGACGCTGGCTGGTGGTTGCCGGAGTTATCCTGGCGGTGCTGGGATCTGTTATCTGGCTGCTGGCGCGATATACAAACCTGCAAAACCTCCCTGGAACCATTAAGATAGAAACCTCAGGCATTACATGCCTGATCCCATTATTGGCATCCATTGTCTTCAGCATCCTTGTAACCATAATACTTAATGTGATTATTCGTGGAAAAAATTGATAAGATCGACCAGGTCGAATAAGGTTTAGAATGTGGTATAGTAATTTGTCTGGGGCGGGGAACCCGAGGTAATTTGGTTGCACGGAGACGAAAATCATGAAAGAACGCGAAACATTTACAGTCGAAATGGCAGGGATACACCGCGATCTGCGTCTGTTCGAGGTCGCACCTGGATTGCGCATAGCTTTGTTGAATATTTTGGGGGATACCGAACTGGTGGATGCGTGTGCAGCAGCCCTGGCGGCTAAAACCAGCCACATCGATTACGATGTGATCGTTACAGCTGAAAGTAAAAGCATCCCATTGGCTCATGAAATGGCAGTCAAAACCAAAAAACCTTACGTGGTACTGCGGAAGTCTTATAAATTCTACATGGGTGAGGCAATCGAAGCCCGCACCAATTCAATCACAACCGGTGCCACGCAATCCCTATTTCTGGATGAAAAAGATCACCTGCTCATGCAGGGAAAAAGAGTCCTTATTCTGGATGATGTTATCAGCACCGGGTCCACGCTTGAAGGAATGCGCTCGATTATCGCTCAGGCTGGTGCCAAGGTTGTCGCCGAAGCCGCGATCTGTACCGAAGGCGATTCAGATCAATGGAATGGCATCATTTCCCTGGCTCACCTGCCACTTTTCAAAGATTAAACCTGCTAAACAGTCCCATTAGGCAGACTAAAATCAAGTCGATTGGCGTTGATAAGCCAATCGACTTATTCGTTTTGTATGGCAGCAAAAATTATGGTTAATTTTCACGGGCGACCAAGCGAATCAAACAGTTGCCGGCTTTAATAAATGGGTTCTGAAAAATGCTGGATAGAGTTCAAACTAATCCAGGTCATTCAACGAGAACCAAATTATCGAGTTCTGACGATTTAGTGTTTATATCTTATAAAAAGAATCGTGCGTTTCCTCGACACGAATAGCTTCTTCTGCGCATTCGTCGGCTGCCCGTTGCACGAGGTCGCGAAATAGCTCATCAACCGGGTCTAGGAGGACAACCGCGAAACCTTCATCACCCAGTGAAAACACCTCCGGAACAATGGCTGTGCACACCCCGCACCCCAGGCAGGCTTCCGGATCGATATAGACTCTCATTGGTGTACACCCTCCTCATTGAGACAGTGGGGACTGCAACCACTTATTTTCATTATAGTGACTCAAGGTCAGGCGGGTGTCCCGAGTTCTGGTGATGTTCCTCCTGACTTCGCCTGGTTTTATGCAGGGGAGATCTCGATAAACCTAAATTACCCTGCGCATTGACCTTTTAAGGCTTTGGCGGGTCAGCTTTTATCACTTTCCCCCAGAGATGAACCCATATCGATCGGGTCTGTCATGATCAGCTTTTGTTTTCTTTCGCGGGAGTATTTTTTTATGGCATTCTCGCGCCGCATGGCATGAGAGCGGTCCGGAAGTGATTCGACATAGACCAGCCGCACCGGTCCGTGCTGGCGGGTATATTTCGCTCCATGCCCAAGGTTATGCTGCTTTGTGCGCCGCTGTGGGTCGGTTGTCCACCCGGTGTAATAGGTGCCGTCAGCGCATTCGACGATGTAACAGAAGAAAGCCATCACTGCCCCGATTTATTTTTTGGGTTTATCCAGATCCCGGAGTCTGCTGCCACCGGTGAACAATTTTCCCAGCCACTGACCGGAAGTTGGCAATTGCGGGGTGGGAACATGTTCCCAATCTTGGGTCTGTCGTTTATGGAGCCATGAAATCCGCCCATCGACAGCACTTTCGATGGTTTTTTGCAGTGTCTCTGCATCCTGACGGGCAATCATTTCACGCAGCCTGCGTAACTCCTCGATATAAGCGTCGATCACACGAACGGTATTCTCGCTGTTCAGCAGCATTGCCTGACCGAAATCTTTGCGTTCATCCATATGCACTAATGGGAATAATGCCTCTAAAAACACGGTGCCAGCAATTTTTCGCCCTTCGCGCCACCCTGATTGACCTTCAATGGCATGGTAGAGGGCAACAGCGGATGCTTGCGGTAGGTGATGAACCAGAGAAGTCAACCCCTCAGCTTCTGCAAGATCAGAAAAGAAAGGGCGGGCTCCGAGCAGGGAGGCAAAATCAGCAGCCAACTTCACCGCATCAGGATGAGTTTTATCAGAAGCGCCGATCATAATAATGCTTTTTTTGAATAAATCTTCATGCGCATTGTCTAAATCATGCGCGCGTTCTTCCAGATATGCCGGGTTCAGGTTGGGATAGAAACTAATAAAGTGGCGGTCTTCAGAAAAAATGGAAGCTGCCCAGTTTTGAGCTGCGGACTTTAGCACGGATGTATCGAATACAACCGCGCCAGGTTTAAGTGATTGAGCAATTACCTCCAGCGTTTTCCGAGTGTCATCGACCGGCAGGCACAAAACGACAATATCTGCGTTTTCCACTGCTTCATGCAGGTTATGCACAACCTGATCAAAAGCGCCCATTTTGAGTGCCTTGCGTTCGTTCCCGATATCCAGATCACTTCCAATGCGGGTGATGGGATGAGAGCCGGCTTGGATAGCCAGTCCAATCGATACACCGATCTGATTCAGACCGATAACGCTAAGGTTCACGGTCATGCGGACCCTCCAAGCAGTAGATACCAAAGATTAGGTAAAGCGGGTGACATCATCCACCCGAACACATCGACGCCCAGACGAGGTGCGACAAATAAAAATAGCAGGAGCACAATCGGGCCGTAAGGTCTGATTTTGTCTAAAAACCGTGCCATCGGGGGCGGGGCAAAATAGCCGAAAATCTTGTCCCCATCCAGGGGTGCGATGGGGAGCAAATTGAACAGCATCAATAGCAGGTTGATGAAAATGAATTCAGTCAGGAAGGCGTAAGGCGAGGGTAAAAAACTGGTGCTGACCACCGAAGTTGAACGAGTAACCCATTCCAAACGAAGTGGAATAGCCGCCAGGATCGCCAGTAACAGGTTTGAAGCCGGACCAGCCAATGACACCCACATCAGTGCTGCCGGAGATCGACGGCTGAGGACGTACGGATTTACCGGTACCGGTTTTGCCCAGCCAAATCCAGCCACCAACAACATCAACGATCCGAAAATATCCAGGTGCGAAAGCGGATTCAGGGTTAATCGCCCGTTCGCCCGTGGCGTATCATCGCCAAACCAATCCGCCACTCTCGCATGCGAAAATTCGTGCACGCTGAAAGCGATGACCAGTATGATGATGCGGCTGATAAGTGTCGGCAAGTCGAGACCGAGCATACCGTTAACTCTCCTAAATAGACCCGAATGTGGGTGATTATAACATGGGTGGTATAATCGCGGCATGCTGCCAGACCTGCGCTTGAAGGATATCCTGCGGATGCGAAAACCACATCCATGCGGGGGCTACGACTGGCGGGTTATCCGCCTGGGAGCCGATATCGGTCTGGAATGTCTTGTCTGCAACCGGCGTATTCTCCTGACCCGGCGTGAACTTAGCCGCCGGCTTAAAACAATCCTCGCCCGAGGCGAAGATGAACTTGCCGGGAATGGTTAATCCCTTACTTTTCATTACTATTTTCTGATATTGCTGTGAAGACACGCACCTGTTAGGAAAAGCCGGGTATCCGAAACACAGCGGTCAAAAATGCAGCATGGCTTGCTTGCCAAGATGCCCCACGCTGCATCGCCCGGTTGTTGGTCAAAACAACAGGTCTGTCCTGCATAATTTACGTCTAAAATGCGAGTATAATCATGGTATGCCGATTCTCGATTCGCGTACTCTGGAATTCTTCAGCCGCAGTGCGGATCAAACCCGCCGCCTGGGTATGCGTTTGGGGGGGTTATTAGATAAAGGGGATGTGATTTGCCTTCAGGGTGATTTGGGGTCAGGCAAGACCACCCTGGTACAAGGGATCGCTCAAGGGTGGGGTTCTCTCGACCCTGTTTCAAGCCCGACCTTTGTAATCGTAAATATGTACCGGCGGCCGGATAACCTCAGTCTTTATCATTTGGACGCATACCGGCTGCAGGATGCCCTGGAAGCAGAGGAATTGGATATTGATTTAATGCTGGAACGCGGAGCGCTGGTTGTCGAATGGCCTGAACGGATTTCCGAGGCGCTTCCATCTGATTGTTTGAAGGTCGAATTACGCTGGATTGCGGATGAACAACGGGGGATGGTTTTTTTGCCGCAAGGCGAGCGGTATGATGGGTTGCTGAACGATTTCAGGCGCCGGGTCATGGGAGGTTAATCATGCTGCTGGCATTGGATTCCTCAACCCAAACGATTGGCATGGCACTTTTTGACGGGGTGCAGATTATCGGCGAATCCATCTGGAAGACGCAAAATCACCACACCGTTGAAGTGGCTCCAGCGCTCAACGAAATGTTCGAACGCTGCGGAGTTAAATCTGCTGACATCGAGGCGATTGGGGTAGCCTTAGGCCCGGGTTCATTTACCAGTTTGCGGATTGGGCTGGCGATCACCAAAGGGATGGCGCTGGCACTGCGAATCCCCATCGTCGGTGTGCCCACCATGGACATCCTGGCGGCTGCTCAACCGAAAAGCGAGTATCCGTTGGCAGTTTTGCTGAAAGCCGGTCGCGGACGCGTGGCTGTGGGCTGGTATAAGTGGGCAAAACACAGTTGGGAGACTCACGGTACGCTTGAGGTAAAAACCGTCGATGAATTTTCAGAGGAAATCGAATCGCCTACACTGGTATGCGGCGAGATGACAGCGCAGGAACGGCAGACTCTGGCTCGAAAGCGGAAGACGGTATTGCTCTCTTCGCCCGCATCCTCCCTTCGGCGTCCTTCATTTCTGGCTGAAATCGCCTGGCGGCGTTGGAAGACTGGTAAAGTCGACGAGATTATCAGTTTGGCACCAATTTATCTTCATACCAGGGAGGCGATTCCCGGGTGATCGTGCCTGGCAAACCATTTGAACCGCGCATTCGGCCGATGGAATTGAAAGATGTGCAGCGGGTCTGGGAAATCGATGTAGCCTCTTTCAGTCTGCCATGGCCTGAGCGGTCGTATCGCTTTGAAATTCTTGAGAACCCAGCCTCACACTGTACCATCCTTGAAGTCAGCCAGGACGGACAACAGCCTGAAATTGCCGGGATGATCGTGATGTGGTTCATTTTGGATGAAGCGCATATTGGCACCATTGCCATTGACAAACCATATCGCCGCCTGGGGCTTGGGCGAATTCTATTGGCTGATGCTTTAATGGATGCCTACCAAAAGGGTATCCGCATGAGTTTTCTCGAAGTCCGGCGCTCAAACCAGGCAGCACAGGCTATGTACGAGCAATTCGGTTTCCAGGTAGCCGGGGTTCGAAACCGATATTACAAAGATAACGGCGAGGACGCTTTATTAATGACGCTAAACCCTATTCAGCCAGCGCGGTTAAAACAACTGCGTGAAAAACCTTTGATAGTTGAATCTGGTAATTAATTGTGGAGGAATTAGTGGATCAAAAGGAGATCTTGGGCCAGGTAGCTGCCGAAGTGATGGCTTGCACACAGTGCCAGCTGAGTGTGTCACGGAAAAATTCGGTCCCTGGGGAAGGGCAGTCCAACGCAGAAGTCATGTTTATTGGTGAAGGCCCTGGCTTTTATGAAAATGAACAAGGCAGACCTTTTGTTGGGCCGGCTGGCAAATTCTTAGACGAGCTTTTGCAGCGGGCGGGTCTTCACCGGGAAAAAGTTTTTATCACCAATGTGGTAAAATGCCGCCCGCCTGGTAACCGTGACCCGCTGCCTGAGGAACTCTCAGCCTGTAATAATTATTTGGAGAGGCAGATCGAGGCGATCAATCCGATTGTCATCGTCACTCTGGGTCGATACTCGATGGCAAAATTCATGCCCAATGTGCGGATCAGTGACGTGCATGGGCAGTCCCGCTGGGTCAATGGTCGTTTGATTGTAGCCATGTTTCATCCGGCTGCCGCGCTGCACCAGCCCTCCTTAAAAAATGCAATTTTGGAAGATTTCGGCCGAATACAAAGCTATTTAACCATGGCACGCGCGAATTGCGATATAATGCAGGCGGTTTCGCCTGTCCCCGAAACCTCAACCGAACCGGCGAAGAAGGACGAATCTCCCACGCAACTTAGTTTATTCTAGCTTCCCTGAAAGGGAAAATTAAGGACAATTCATAATGTCACAAGAAACTCGTCAGCATTTAATCGATAAACTTAGCAACCATACCGCCAAGGTTGCTGTTGTGGGGATGGGGTATGTAGGGTTGCCATTGGCAGTTGTTTTTGCGGAGGCCGGTTTCGATGTTACCGGAATCGAACTCGATTTTAGTAAAGTAACTACTCTGAACAAAGGGGAAAGCTACATTTTAGATATTCCGACCGATAAAGTCGCCGAGTTGGTACAGCGGAAAAAATTACGGGCTACTACCGATTACGCTGTTGTCCAAAACATGGATGCCATTTCAATCTGCGTCCCAACCCCGCTGCGACAGACGGGCGATCCTGATTTATCTTTCATTGTCAGCGCCGTGGAGGGGCTAGCTCCTTATTTGCATCCCGGCATGATCATCGTTCTTGAGTCTTCCACTTACCCGGGTACTACCCGCGAAATGGTTCTACCCACCCTGAGCGAAAAAAGCGGTTTCGAGGTGGGTAAAGACATTTTCCTGGCGTTCTCGCCGGAGCGGGTCGATCCTGGTCGTGAGGATTGGACCACCCGGAATACCCCCAAGGTTGTCGGTGGGATCACCCCTGCCTGCACCGAGGTGGCTGATACCTGGTACCGGCAGGCAATGGAAACAGTCGTGCCCGTCAGTTCCACCGAAGTGGCGGAAATGGCCAAGCTGCTCGAAAACACCTTCCGCATGATTAATATCGGGCTGGTCAACGAGCTGGCTATTATTTGCGATCGTCTGGGTGTGGATGTGTGGGAGGTGATCGATGCAGCAGCCACCAAGCCGTTCGGGTTTATGAAATTTACCCCAGGACCCGGCTTAGGTGGACATTGCATACCCATCGATCCCCTTTATCTATCCTGGAAGATGAAATCACTCAATTACAACGCCAGGTTTATTGAGTTGGCCTCCGAAATCAATACCGGAATGCCGCGGTTTGTGGTTGGCAAAGTTCAGGACGCGCTCAATGACCACAACAAACCTTTGCGCGGCAGCCGGGTGTTGGTATTAGGAGCAGCTTATAAACCGGATATCGATGATTTGCGCGAGTCCCCGGCTTTGGATGTTATCCATCTTCTGCAAGAAAAAGGCGCGCTGGTTGATTATAATGACCCTTACATCCCGGAAATACACCACGATGAAATCAAGATGACCTCCGTTCCAGATTTGATGGCAGCCGTTCACGCTGCGGATTGTGTGGTGATCATCACCAATCATAAGAAATATGATTACCCGGCCATTTTGAAAGCTGCCAAACTTATAGTGGATACCCGCAATGCCCTGGGGAAAATAGGCCAACTTTCACCGAAGGTCATAAGATTGTAATGGCTCGTTATCTGGTTAGTGGCGCTGCCGGATTTATAGGCGCCCGCGTTACAGAAATGTTAACCGCGGATGGGCATGAGGTTGTCGGCATCGACAACCTTAATGATGCGTACGATGTGCGAATCAAGCATTATCGTCTGGAGAACCTGAAATCCAGACCTAATTTTACTTACATCTACGGGGATATTTGCGATAGACCCTTTTTGGAAAAAGTTGGTCATGACGAAAAGCCCTTCGATGGCATCATCCACCTGGCAGCCCGAGCTGGCGTGCGGGTCAGCCTGGAGGATCCCTGGCAGGTGATCGATACAAACCTGATTGGGACGGTG
>JAJZTR010000062.1 GCA_021848775.1 Chloroflexota bacterium
TTATTCGGAAGCGCATCATGGTGCGTCGGACTCCAGGGCGGGGGTTTTCTTTCGTTTCGGCACCTCGGGGCACATCCAGTGATCCCCGGGGTTCTCGCGGCGCACCTCAGCGAAGTCCGGTAAAATGCCGCAGGCAAAACATTGGGTGCGGCAATCCTGCCGCAGGACTTGAGCCTGACTGGCCTTATATTCGCCGAGCAGGTAGGATTTCCGGACTCCCGGGCTGATATGATCCCAGGGGAATATATCGTCCTCTGTGCGGCTGCGATGGGTGTAAAATGCCGGATCGAGACCAACAAGTTCGAAGGCATCTTGCCAGTGCTCAAAGCGGTATTGGTCCTGCCAGGCGTCGAATTTGGCACCGTTTTTCCAGGCCTGATAAATCACCTGTGACATCCGGCGGTCGCCGCGAGAGAGCCAGGCTTCAAGCATGGTATCTTTGGGGTTGGTCCAGGTCAACTTTAACCCTGGACCACGCAGTTCACTGCGCAGAAGCTCCTGTTTGGAGAATATCTGCTCTGGGGTATCGCACGGAGCCCACTGGAAGGGGGTGTGGGGTTTGGGCACGAATGTGCTGACACCGGCATGGAGTTTAGCGCGGCCGCCTATTACTTTGCGGCCTTCAGAGATCACAGCTTTGCAAAGGTCAGCGATCGCTCGAACATCATCCAGTGTTTCAAAGGGGTGGCCGATCATGAAATATAATTTGATGGTCGACCAGCCGCGTGCGTAGATGGCTCTTGCGGTTTCGAGCAATTGTTCCGTTGCAATCGGTTTGTTGATGGTGGAACGCATACGGTCTGTCGCTGCCTCGGGCGCAAGGGTGAACCCGCCCTGGCGCGATCCTTTTAGCTTGTCCATCAGGTCAATCGAAAAGGACTCGATACGCAAGGAAGGCAGCGAAATGGTCAGATGGTTCTGGCTGGCATGCTGGCTGATCTGGTCGACAAGCTCAACAATTTGCGTATAGTCAGAGGAGGAGAGGGAAAGCAGGGCTATTTCTTCATAACCGGTGTTTTTGAGGGAAGTTTGAATCGCCTGCAGGATGTCTGGGACAGAGCGTTCGCGCACCGGGCGGTTGACCATTCCCGCATGACAGAAGCGGCAGCCGCGCGTACAGCCGCGCATAATCTCAACCGCAACCCGGTTGTGGACCACATCGATGGACGGGACGATAAACCGGGTAGGGGGCGGCGGTAATGTTGCCACAATCCGCTTGATGATCCTGGTTGGCACTGCCGGATCTACTTTCTGCATCGCCTTAATTGTTCCATCGAGGTGGTACTCGGGCTGGTACAACGATGGGACATATACTCCCGGTATTTGCATAAGGGAACGCAACAACTCGCTGCGATCTTTTCCTGAACGCTTCCATGCTTGAACTGCGTCGACGATGTCGTGAATTAATTCTTCGCCTTCACCGATGGCAAAGGCATCGATAAAAGGTGCCATCGGCTCTGGGTTGTAACAGGCATGACCGCCGGCGATCACCAACGGATGTTCATTTCCGCGTTCTGAAGAAAATAACGGTATACCTGTCAGGTCGAGCAGGTTCAAGGTGTTGGTATATAAGGTTTCGTAAGGCAGGGTGATGCCAAGAATATCGAAATCGGCAATAGGCCGGTGCGACTCAAGCGCATACAAGGGAAGGTTGAAACTGCGCATAGCCAATTCCATGTCCACCCAGGGGGTGTAAACCCGCTCTGCCAGGACGTCATTTCTAGCATTCAGGGTGTCATACAAAATTGCCAGTCCTAAATTGGGCAAACCGAGGTCGTAGATATCGGGAAAGGCTAGAGCTACCCTGGTTTCAACCGAATTCCAATCTTTGAGGACCTGATTGAGTTCACCCCCAACATAGCGGCCGGGTTTTTGCACGGTTGGCAGGATGCGTTCGAGTTGTCGCTCTAAATTTTCCTTTTCCAAGGACATTTGCACTCCATGATACCAGTAATACATAATAAAAGCTGATGGTTAATTAGCTGGTCAATTGTAATCGATACTACTTCCATCCCTTAAGTGACGAATGGTATGGATTAAACACCTTTTATGGCTCCGCCGTCTACGGGCAGCATAACCCCATTGATATAGCTCGCTGCCGGCGACACAAGGAAAGCGGCTACGCGGCCGAATTCTTCCGGACGGGCGAACCTGCCTAAAGGAATATCGCGCGACTGTTGGGTAATTTCCTCTTTGATGCTGCTGCCGCCAGCCTGTGCCCGATAGTCCATGAGAACAATAACGCGTTCGGTCTCAGTCCAGCCAGGGAGGATCGAGTTGAAGCGGATGCCCTGAGGGCCGAGTTCGATCGACAGTGTTTTTGTTAATCCTGCCGTTGCAGCTCGTATGCTGTTGGAAAGCACCAAATTCGGTATGGGTTGTTTGACAGAATAAGATGTGATGGTCAAAACAGCCGGGTGTGCTGATTTTCGCAAGTGTGGCAAAGCAGCACGAATCAGGCGCACGTGACTCATCAGAGAAAGCTCGATGGCATGCTGCCAGGTTTCGTCGTCGAAATTTTCGAATGATCCTGCTGGCGGACCGCCGGCATTGGTGATGAGGATGTCCAACCCGCCAAAATGAGCGGTTGTTTCGTCTATGATCCGGTGCGCTGCCTCTTTATCGGTCACATCCCCGGTCACCGGAAGTATTTCTCCGCCTGTGCTCTGATGCAGTTTTAATGCGGCAGCGCTCAGCTGATCTGAATTTCGGCTGTTGATCGCCACTTTTGCGTCTTCTTCAGCCAAAGCCTGGGCTGCAGCATACCCTAGCCCGCGTGACGACCCGATTACCAGCGCTATTTTTCCAGCTAATTTGAGATCCATGCGATTTTCCTTGTCAGATGATTTCGATACGGTGATTCAGGATAATCAAATCTTGAAAGTGAACTTCCACAAAATCCAGGACGGAATTCAATGCTTTCTGAATATAAGCCACATCATTTGCCACAAGCGCGCACATCAAAACGGTTTCCTGCCAGTGGTCGTTCAACTCGTTTTCGGCTGCAGAAATATTGAACTCGCGATGCAGGCGTGCCAGCACCGGTTTGATCAGACTGCGTTTTTGCTTTAACGATGTGCAGCCGGGTAATTGCGCGTGGATGGTTAGTAATCCTACTGGCATTTCAAGCACCTCGGTCCCTGACAATTGTGACATGTTCAGAGACTGAGGTCAAGGCTGGATATGTCGAGCCTGGGAGGATTGCATTATCAGCAACTCCTTGCGAAAAGCAGTCCGGTTGGTTACAATCCCCTTCGTTCTTATTTGATAAACCGGATGGCCGCTGCATGGAAAATATCGAAACCGCATATCAGAGCACCCTGGATTATTTGTACAGTTTTGTGGATTACAGCCTTACGCGGAGTTTGCGCTATTCCGAGGAAAAGTTTGACCTTGGACGTATGCACAAACTGGTTGAGTGGCTGGGATCTCCACACAGAAAATTTCCGGTCGTCCATGTCGCCGGGACGAAGGGAAAGGGTTCTACCAGTGCGATGATCGCGGGTGTACTGCAGGACGCAGGTTATAAAGTCGGATTATACACATCACCGCATATGATCGATTTTACCGAACGCATCCAAATTGATCGCGTACCGGTATCGCATGAGGACCTCGTTTGTCTGGTGGACAAGTTAAAACCGGCAGTGGAACAGATCGAACAACTGACCACATTTGAATTAACCACGGCTGCCGGGTTTCTGTATTTTGCACAGAAAAACGTTGATATCGCGGTGGTCGAGGTTGGGCTGGGAGGTCGTTTAGACTCGACCAATGTGGTAGATCCGCTCATATCTGTCGTCACTTCTCTTTCAATGGACCACATGAATGTCCTGGGAGATACGCTCGAAAAAATCGCCTTTGAAAAAGGCGGCATCATAAAACCAGGACGCCCGGTGATCATCGCTGCGCAAAAACCGGAAGCCATCCTGGTGCTAAAGCAGATCGCGGAGGAGCGGCAGTCGCCGGTGACTCTGGTCGAAGAAAAGTACGCTGTTAAGCAGATCAGTCATTCTTTAGCCGGGCAAGAGTTTCAAATCTACCATAATGAATCCCCTGGCATCCCATCAATCTATACCCTGATCCAATTACCTTTGTTAGGACAGCATCAGGTGCAAAATGCAGCCACGGCTTTTGCTGCCCTCGAAACACTGCAAGACCTGCGTTGGACTGTCACACTGGAAAACATTCAGCATGGATTTTCTCAAATTGCATGGCCTGGACGGTTCGAAAAACTAAGAAAAGAACCACTGGTGATCATCGATTCGGCGCATAATCTGGATTCGGCTGAGAAACTCGCTCAAACCGTGAGAGATTATTTGCCCGGACGACCGCTTACATTGCTGTTTGGTGCCTCAGAGGACAAGGATGTGGCAGGGATGTTTAAAGTGCTGGCTCCAATTGCCGAGCGAATTATCGTCACTCAATCATTTCATCCTCGATCGTTCGACCCAACCCAATTGGCTGAAATTGCACGGGAGTATTTTGCAGTGGTTGATATGATACCGAAACTCGAATCAGCGCTTGACCTCGCCCTCAAACAAATCGCCCGGGGGGACGTGTTGTTGATTACCGGCAGCATTTTTGTGGCAGCCGGTGCAAGGCAATATTTGGTGGACCAGGATACAACTTCGTAGGCCGGGTTTAATTCACCGAAGAACCCAGACCTGCCAGAATGGATATTGGATGAAGAAAGACAATTGGATCCAGAAAGATCACGACAACGAAGATTTTAGTTCGGCACTTCATCAGCGCACTGAGGAATTGTATCAAGTGCCTGACGCAGAGCCGGATGAAAATGGAATCATCGAATGCGCGGCAATGGTCATGCGCGACATCGTGGTTTTCCCACGCATGGTATCGCCTATTTTTATTACCCCGGGGTCGAACCTGCTCGCAATTCAAGAATCACAATTTAATTACGAAACCATGATCGCTTTGGTAGTCAAAGATCCTGAAAAGGAGGATCTGACCACGACGGATTTTTTAAATATTGGGATCGAAATTGCTGTTGGCAGGCTGCTAAACATCCCCGATGGTAATAATTCCGCGCTGATCCAGGGCCGCCGCAGGGTTGAGATTTTAGAATTTGTCCAGGTGGAGCCGTTTTACCGGATACGCGCGCGAGTTCTGGAGGATCCGACCGAGATCGAACGGAAAACCGAAGCCCTGATGCGCACAACCCGCGACCTATTCGAGCGCTGTGTACAATTGGATCGCAGCTTACCGGATGAGGCTCACTTGTTCTCAGTCAACATTCATGAACCTGGCTGGCTGGCAGATATGGTGGCTACCGCGATCTCGCTGCCGTTTTTCGAACGCCAGGCGCTTTTAATGCTCGTCAACCCTGTGGAACGCCTGAAACGGGTCAACTGGCTGCTGGCGCAAGAATTGGATGTGCTGCAACTGGAAGATGAGATCCAAAACCGGGTGCAAAGCGAGGTTGACCGAAGCCAGCGCGAATTTTATTTACGCGAACAGATGAAAGCCATCCAAACGGAACTGGGCGAGGGAGACATCTTCACGCGCGAGATCTTCGAACTTCGCGAACGAGTCATTACCGCGCAACTGCCTGATGAAGTTCGTGTGACAGCCCTTAAGGAAGTTGACCGGCTTTCGCAAATGCCTTCCATGGCGCCTGAAGTAGGGATCATTCGGACATACCTGGACTGGATTCTCGAACTGCCCTGGGCGGTTGAATCAGAAGACAACCTGGATGTTACTCACGCTGCCCAGGTATTGGAGAAATACCACTATGGGCTGGGAAAAGCTAAAGACCGCATCCTTGAATATATCGCGGTGCGCAGCCTGAAACCCAAAAAGGCCCGGCAACCGATCCTGTGTTTTGTCGGTGCTCCTGGAACGGGCAAAACCTCACTCGGACGTTCGATTGCCGAAGCGTTGGGGCGTAAGTTCGTTCGCGTTTCGCTGGGAGGTGTGCGTGACGAGGCTGAAATTCGTGGTCACCGGAGAACGTACATTGGTGCTCTTCCGGGGAGAATTCTGCAGACGATGCGGCGGGCCGGGACGACCAATCCGCTATTCATGCTGGATGAAATTGACAAGCTGGGTGCCGACTTCCGCGGCGATCCATCGGCGGCATTGTTGGAAGTTCTCGATCCGGAACAAAATTATGCCTTTTCCGACCATTATCTCGAGCTAAATTTCGATTTGTCCAAAGTGATGTTTATCACCACGGCGAATTATTTGGGGTATATCCCTTCCGCATTGTTGGACCGCATGGAAATTATCGAATTTCCGGGGTACATCGAGGAAGAGAAGCTGGAGATAGCCAACCGATTTCTGGTACCGCGCCAGCTGGAGGAGAGCGGTTTGGATGCTGGCGAAATTATTTTCCAGGAACAAACCATCCGAAAAATTATTCGGGAATACACTTATGAGGCTGGAGTACGCAACCTGGAGCGTGAGATTGGGCGTATGTGCCGAAAGGTTGCACGGCTGAAATCTGAGAAAAAGCACTTCCCAACCCACCTGATTCCAAAATCCGTTGAGCGGCTGCTGGGCCCACCGCAATTTTTCCAGACTCTGGCAGAAATGAAGGATGAAATTGGCGTCGCGACCGCCTTGGCATGGACTGAAAGCGGCGGGGATATCATGCCCGTCGAGGTTCTCATCCTCGATGGCAAAGGCACCATGCAAATCACCGGGCAGATCGGCGATGTTATGCAGGAATCTGCGCAGGCGGGACTGTCTTATCTTAAATCAAAGGCAAAAGAGCTGGAAATTGACCCGGAATTGTTCGAACAGCTCGATGTCCATATCCACATCCCGGAAGGCGCGATCCCAAAGGATGGGCCAAGCGCAGGCATAACCATCGCAACCGCATTGATTTCGGCGTTCACGGAACGCGGGGTCTCGAAAGAAGTCGGGATGACCGGCGAGATTACCCTGCGCGGTAAAGTCCTGCCTGTTGGCGGTGTGCGTGAGAAAATTCTAGCCGCGCATCGGGCCGGATTAAAAACCATAATTCTACCTGAGCGTAACATGAAGGATCTGGTAGACATTCCCAAAAAAGTGCGACAGGATTTGAAAATTGTGCCAGTCACACACATGGATCAGGTTTTGGAGCTTGCGCTGCAATCGGCCAGTGAAAAACCACCACGTTCAAAACGATCTGGACGTAAGAAGGATAAAGTGGGGTCGGAGGATGCCTCTGAGAAGATGCCGGCAGCAAGTGAAACGGCGGATGGCCGCATGACTGAATAAAGTGAGGCCAGATCAGTTGGCCGCATTGTGAGATAAAATGACTTCAGAAAATCTGAAGTCATTTTAATTAATTCCTATACTTGTTTACTCCTGGTCCCGTGACTGGGGTGGTTGTGAAGGCTGTTGGTGTTCAGCTTGCAGCGTGCGGACTCCATTGCGTACCTGGTTGAGCAACCGCTCCAATTCCTCACCCACCATGGTCAGTGTTTCCAGAACATACTCATCCGCTTCCCGGCGGGTTATTTCGGCTTCTGCACGGGCCTGCATGATAATCTGCTCACCGCGCGTCTGGGCTGCCTGAATGACGGGATCGCGGTCAACCAGGGTGTCAGCTTTTTCGCGGGCGATATTGATGGTGCGGTTCGATTCTTCCTGCGTCTGCGCCAAAATACGGTCGCGTTGGGCAATGATTTGCTGGGCTTTTTTGATCTCTTCAGGAATTGACACCCGCATCTGGTCGATCAAATCGAGCATGCGATCCTCATCGACTATGACGCTGTGGGTGAACCAGATCGGTTTGCTTTCATTGAAGAGTTCTTCCAGCCGGTCTACGAGATGCAAAATGTCCATTCTTTCCTCCACAAATGATCACAGCCAACGGGTGCAATAACCTGACCAGTTCGTAACTATAGCTTACTCACATTTTATTATAAATATTAATCTCGTAGTGTGAAACTGGGAATGACTTTTTCTCGTTCTCCAAGTTCCAGGTAACGTTTTTTCAATGCTTCGTTTATGTATGGAGGGACCATACTCGAGACATCACCTCCCAGAGACACGATTTCTCGAACTGTGGATGAGGAAAGGAAGGTATGCGATTCGGATGTTATGAACGCAACCATCTCAATTTCCGGATAGAGCCGCTTATTTGCGAGCGCCATGCGGAATTCATGTTCGAAATCCGAGAAGACGCGTAACCCGCGCACCAATACCTGAGCATTGACCTCTTTGCAAAATTCCACCGTAAGTCCGCTGTACCCCATAACCTTGAATTTTGGGTCATCGTTAAAGGTCTTTTCGACATACTCGATCCGTTCTTCGGGCGTGAACAGTAAATTTTTCAGTGGGCGGTCGTAGACTGCCATGATAATTTCATCGAATAACAGAGATGCCCGGCGTGCAATATCGATATGTCCGTAGTGAATTGGATCAAACGTACCAGGAAATACAGCGCGTACCATACTTGTCCTTTTCTTCAGGAAATATCCCCACGGCCGCTTCCCCAGAATCGGTCAAGGGTTGATAGGAGAGCAGCATTCTCGTTTGCTTCCAGCTGTGGATCGTTTTCAACCAGTTGAGTCGCCAAGCGCCTGGCTTTTTCTATCAATCGAACATTGGATAAATTTGCCAGGCGAAGTTCAGCAAACCCAGCCTGACGCGTCCCTAAAAAGTCGCCTGGACCACGCTGCTCGAGGTCGCGCTCAGCAAGGATAAAACCATCATTGGTTTCAGCCATGACCTGCAGGCGTTCGTTTTCGACAGAATCTTCATGGTCGGGGATGAGCAGACAGTAAGATTGGGCAGAACCGCGTCCAACGCGCCCGCGGAATTGGTGAAGTTGTGCCAAACCAAATCGGTTCGCGCCTTCCACCAGCATCACGGTGGCATTCGGGATATCTACCCCAACTTCAACCACCGAAGTTGAAACCAGAATGTGATATTCCTGGTTGCGGAACGCGTTCATAACTTCATCTTTTTCCTCAGCTTTTAACCGGCCGTGAAGCAGCCCGAGTTTCAGGTTGGGGAAAACTTCCTTTTGCAGCCGGTCTCGTTCTTCGACTGCGGCCAGCGCATCTTCTTTTTCACCCTGTTCGACGAGCGGGTAGATGATAAACGCCTGATGACCCATCTCAATTTGAGATTTGACGAAACCATAAGCGCGTTCACGTTCGAGGGGGGTCAACACATGCGTTTCGATCGGCAAACGTCCGAGCGGCATTTCATCCATCACCGAAAGATCCAGGTCGCCGTAAACAGTGAGAGAGAGGGACCGCGGAATCGGGGTGGCCGTCATCACCAGCAGATGGGGGTTATCCCCCTTGGCCCGTAAGGCTGAACGCTGCGCAACACCAAACCGGTGCTGTTCGTCGATGACCGCCAGCTGCAAGCGCTGGAACTCGATCGGCCCTTCGATGAGGGCATGGGTGCCGACAACCAATTTAACCGATCCATCGACCAGACCCGAGCGAATTTCCCGTTTTTCTGCCTCTGGTGTGTCACCCAACAGCAAACGAATTTCACCGGGTTGGAAAATCGAAAGAGAATTGTCCGAGTCGGCATCAATCGTCATCAAGGAAGTAAGGCTGCGGTAATGCTGGTCGGCAAGAATGCTGGTTGGCGCCATGATAGCTGACTGGGCGTCGTTGGCAGCAATAGTGGCAATCGCCATGGCTGCAACAACGGTTTTTCCGGAGCCGACGTCACCTTGCAGCAGGCGATTCATCGGTTGACCGGATGCCAGATCGGATCGAATGTCTGCGATTGCATTTAATTGAGCGCTGGTCAATGGATAAGGTAGCTGGTCATACAGGTTCTGCAACCACTCGTCTGTGACTGTAAATTTCTGGGCTGTGTTGGCTTGCCAGGCCTGCTTTTGACGAATTACCCCAAGTTGCAGCAGGAATATTTCATCAAAGGCTAACCGCTCCTGGGCTGAATGCAAATGGTCCATTGTGTCAGGAAAATGGATTTGCATCAACGCCTGGTTCAGGTCGATCAAACCACCTTGATCCTGAATAGGGTTTGGAAGAAAATCAGGAATGCGAGGTGCCCAAAATGACACCGTCTGGTGCATCATGCGGCGCAGGGATTTTTGGGTCACTTTAGCCGATAATGGGTAGACTGGCACGATGCGGTTGGTGTGGAGGTGTTCCTGTTCAATCGGTTCCCAATCGGGGTTGTTCATGCATAACCGCCCCAGGTACATCTCAATTTTTCCGGAAAGTACCAACTGCGTATTTGGTTGAAGCGATTTTTCAAGCCAGGGTTGATTGAACCAGGTAATTCGTAGCGTGCCAGTGCCGTCCTCAACGATCGCTTCGGTCATGGTGCGCTTGCCGCCATGAAGGTTGCGGGTATTGACACTTTTAACATTCGCTAGAACAGAAACCTCATCCCCGTAGGCTAAGCGGTTGATGGGCTTCATCTGCGAATAGTCGTCGTAACGGCGGGGGAAGTAATAAAGTAAATCTTCCAGTGTGCGCAATCCCAGCTGATCCAGGGTTTGAGCTGTTTTGGGACCGATGCCGTTGAGCACCGTCAAATTAGCCGTCAAACCTATCAACCCAGCCTGATTCTGAGTAGCAGCACGAACGTGCCCTGGTTGATAATCATGGGTATGAGTTTGCGGCTCGGGAGCTATTGAGTCGGTTTCGTCAAGCCGGGATTTAGTTTCACCGACCTCGGGAGCCGAATCGATGAGGTCCAGTAAGGATTTGACGGTCGCCTGTCGTTCAACGGCGGTTTGCGATGGGTAGCGTTCGATCGAATCCTGGATGGTTTGAAGGATTGTTTCCGGCAGACCACTGGTCGATGCTTCGGAAGCCCAGGTCTGAAGTATTTTGTCCAGACCGCCAACAACAGCGCGGTTATCGAAACCGCGATCTGATTCGAGCAACAAAATCTTTTTCAATTTTTCTAACGAAGAAGGCATAGCGTAATTTTACCTTATTCTATTCCCCTGTAAGGCTTTTAACCCATGCTCGTGCACTTTCAACGCAATATGTCAGGAAAATTGTCATCAGCTGGGGGAAAACGGATCACTATTTAAGGAAGTGTGATGGAATGAAGGCTTGAACAGGACGAGTTAAATATTTTCAACCGCTAACATCGCCAGGAGACGCGGTCCAAATATTGCCGCAAGCGGGGTGTTGATATTGTGCTCGCTGTAAGACGTGTTCGGGTAGGTCTCTTGAAAGAGCTGCCGGACACTGCGGGTATCTGGCAAAAGGGGAGGGGTAGATTGCACCAAAGATATATGGCGCAAATTTTCGAACTCTTCGAGAAATTCGATAAATAATTCCACGGTTTGACGATAGGATCGGACTTTTTCCAAAGGGGTCAGGCGTTCTTCTTCCAGGGTATAAACCGGAATCAGGTTTAACATCTCTCCCACCACTGCTTGCGCCTGGTCGATGATGCCAGCATTGTACAGGTAAGACAGACCGGGGGTGCATAAAACGGTGTAGATATGCGGGATTTGGCGCCGTATGAGATGCTCGGTTTCAACGGCAGAAGCGCCCCAGTGAATTGTTTCAGCGGCAGTCTGAACCAGTATCCCCAACCCGGTGGATATGGTCTGGGTGTTAATTACCTGAATCGAAGGGCTGGCTTTGATCTCTGCAACAGCCTGGACAGCGTTTTCATACGTAGGCGAGAAATGCGGGTCGTGCAGAAGGACAAGGACATCGTTGTATTCACTGCTCAGGGCCAGGAACCATTCCGCGAATTTCTCAACGCTGGGTGGGATTAACCTAGGCGCTGCCGCATCAAACGTGGAAAGGGGAAACGAACTAACTTTTACATCCTTCCCATCGGGAATGACTACACCGCCAAACTCGATATCGTGCGGGATGATTCTTACAAAATTCTGACCAGGGAAGGTATGCTGCGGGAATTGGGCCGAACTATCGGTTAGGATGCATATCGGTTGCATTGCGTTTATTCAATGGACATGATTATCTGGTAATGAGGTTGACTGCCTTCATGCAGTTCAATTTCATGGTGTGGATATTTCTCCCGGATAGAATCTGCCAACAGATTTACCTCCTGCCGCGAGATGTTCTCACCATAGAACAAGGTGATCCGTTCGCGGTCGGCGGTTTCCGCTTTCTCCAACAATTCAAAGCACGCCGTCTGAATATCTGCGGCAGATGCTACCAATTTACCATCCAATAGTGCTATGACTTCTCCCTGGTTAACCTCCACGCCATTGATTTCTACGGATCGTGTGGCGGTCGTTATTTCTCCAGTCGCTACATCAGGAATGGCCGCTTCCATTTCTTTGACCACTTTTTCCAGGTCACCATCGGGATCATGGCGCAGCAAGGCATTGAGCCCTTGTGGGATGGTTTTGGTGGGGATTACTGAAACTTCCTTTACCGTCAGTTGGGCAGCATTTTGGGCTGCCAGGATGATATTTTTATTATTTGGCAGGATAATAACCCGATCCGTTGGTAAATTTTCAAAAGAATGAAGAATTTCTTCGGTGCTGGGATTCATGGTTTGACCGCCGGTCACAACTGCTGCCACACCGAGACTGGCAAAAATGCGGGTTAGTCCTTCACCGGGGGAGACTGCAACCACGGCAATTTGCCCAGGTTCAATAGGGGTGAAGTTGACTTTTTGTGCTTTATCACTGCGCTCATCCATCTGCGCAAGCAGATTTTCGATTGCAACCTTGGTTACCGTTCCGAGCCCCATGGTGTATTCGATCGGAGCGTAGCGTTTGTCAGTGGGAACGTGGATGTGCATTCGATACATGCCATCTCCTTCACCGACTTGAATTGAGGTTCCTATCTCAGAAAGTCCTTCATAAAATTTTTCAAGGTCCAAAGTGCCATTGGGGCGAAAATCGACGATAACTTCATAATCTTGTCCGGGTTCGACCTCTTCCATGGCATTACCCAATTCCATCTGGGAAATCGGTTGGACAATTGTGGAAACCTCCAGCGGCAAGCCTTTAATGTATCGAAGCATTCCTTCAAGAATAAAGAATAAGCCTTTTCCGCCAGAATCCACAACACCTGCCTGCTTAAGGATGGGCAGCAGATTCGGTGTATTTTCGACAGAAACCGCGGCAGCTTCGACCAGTTGCTCCAACCACTCCAGGCTCATTTCTTTGCCATGGAGTTTGTCAGCAGCGGCAGCCACGTCCTTAGCCACAGTCAATATTGTCCCCTCAACCGGACGCACCACGCCTTTGTAAGCGGTGGTTTTGCTGGTATTGAGCGCGGTAATCAGTGTTTCACCGTCCATAACCCGCAGGTTATCCAGAGCGCGCGCGAATCCGCGCCAGAGCTGCGAAAGAATGACCCCAGAGTTCCCGCGTGCCCCCATCAACGCTCCATGCGCAACGGCATGTGCCATTTGACCAATATTGGTATCGTTCGAATGGACAATTTCATTGTATGCCGCCTGCATGGTGAGCAGCATATTGGTGCCCGTATCGCCATCCGGAACGGGGAAAACATTGAGTGAATTTACAAGCTGCTGGTTGGCTTTTAGCCAGCTCATGCCAGCCTCAATGAGTAATTTCAGACCTTGTCCGTCTAAAGTAGGGTTTTTGGCGATCTCGCGGCCATCTGAGGGGGCCGGAAAGTGAACATCTGCGCTCATAAATCTCCTGAAAACTTTAAAAAAAGCTTAATCGAGGTCGCTGATGCGCAACCCACGGACATGAACATTTACCGCTTTAACCGGCAGCCCAATTGTCTTTTCCACCATGTATTGGACAGTTTCTGATACCGAGGTCGCCACACTCTTAATCCGGGTCCCATATTCGACAATAATAAAAAGATCTATTGTAATACCATCGCTGCTGAAATCAACCTCTACTCCCAGCGACGGGTCTTTCACCAGAACCTGCGCAAGGCCTTCAGCAAGATTTTTGGCAGCCAACCCGACTACGCCGTATGATTCCAGGGCAGCCTGGTGAGCGATCGACGCTATCGCACGGTGCGATATGAAGATGTTGCCCATTTGATTTGGTTCATTCATGTCTGCTGTCCTCTTTGGTTTGTAACAACTGTTGTTGTAAAAAGATACGGATTGTGGTAAAATCCCCAGTCGCGTGTTGAAGTGAAGTCTTAATTAATAGCATTTTCGCGGAAAAGGAAATCTTATCATGGCTAAATGTGAAAATTGTGGGAAAACTACCACCTTTGGGCATAATCGCAGCTTCTCGTTGCGGGCAACCAGGCGTACCTTCCGACCCAATTTGCAGCGGGTCAGCGTATTTGAAGGCGGCCGCTCGGTTCGCAAGCTTTTGTGCACTCGGTGCATTCGTACCCTCGTAAAAACCAGTTGACATTCTGTAATCACCTGACCATGCGGCGAAAGCCGCATTTTTTATTTTAAATCCGCCTTGCGCAATGCACGGACTCCGGCGACAATCCCCTTTGGATGTTTGAAAATTGCAGTAGCCGCGACGCAAACATCGACACCA
>JAJZTR010000063.1 GCA_021848775.1 Chloroflexota bacterium
CGGATGATAATTATGCTGAGCGGATGAGAAGGTCGCAGTGGAACCACCCGCTCTGGGATTTTGATGCATGCACCAACTGCGACCGGTGTGTCTCCGCCTGCCCGGTGAAGTGTATTCAAAATGCCGGACACGACGAACCTGAAAAGTCCATGAAATCCAATTACCCCTACCTTACTCGACTAAATATGTGTATCGGCTGTGGTTTTTGCAGTGCGGCGTGTGAAGCCGGAGCGATTCGCATGCAGCCGCTGGAGACAGGTACGAGATAGGGCTACTTTCGAGCCAATCGGAGGCTCTAATTCTTCCTTTGCCTCAATCGCAAAGGCATTTTTTCGGCAAATCCTGATCGTCATATACCGGTGTTGGTCGGAGATCACGGTACCCAGCGTCGCGCATCCATTGACAGATCACCGGTCCACCATAACGATCTGGCGTTGGGGTGCCATTGACAGGCGGCAAGCCGGAAAATCCGCGAAAATAGCCGGCATCTCCGGTCAATTGAGCCTGGGCAGCTTCAGATAGATCGCGGTCGCCAATGGCGATGGCATGAATATGAATCGCCGATCCGGGGTAAACCTCATCGGGTTCCCGCAGCCAGGCTGCAAAACCGGCTAACCGTAAGGCTTGCAGCAGCTCAGGGATTTCATCATAGAGGACAGTATAAGTATGAGTACGCATGACCGATAAATCAACCGCCCCTCCGCCTAAATGGGTGCCAAAGCTGGCTGCTCCATTATCATTGAAGGAGCCCTGTGTAATGGCATACCCGGTTATTTCGATTTCGCCCTGGTAGAGCGACTGGGCATGTTCCAGCATGGACAGCGTTCGCTGGTTGAGCCAGTTTCCGTCGATGTTGATCAAAGCGTAATCATCAGGCGGGGTGCGACATTCAGCTGGTTCGAGGGAGGGGGTAGGGCCAGGCGTGTGGGTCGGAGATCTGTTTTCCGGAATGGTCGGAATAATTTCAACGGTGTTCTCCGGTTTGGATTCGAGCGTAAGTGTGGGGCTTGTCAGTGAAATCGTTGGCTCAACCGCAGGGGAATTCGAACCACAGCCCGCCAGCAGCAGAAGAAATGATATACCCAGAAACGCCATTTTGAATAGCTTTGAAATTTTCACCGTGTGTCCGCTTATCTGCTATCAATAATCGATTATAATAGGTGCGATACTGTATAGTTAAATGGGTATAAATATACAGTTATTCTGATGTTTACCGGATTCTAATTGCCGGTTGGAGCACCTCGTTTGGAAACAATTATAAATGGTCTGGTAGAAGGGCTTAGGCTCTTTTTCACAGGCGATTCCACATTGTGGCAGATCATCAGTGTAACCGCCCAGGTATGCTGTACGGCGCTGCTCATCAGCGCCATCCTGGGCATCCCCTGCGGTGTTTATCTGGGGTTGAACCGGTTTCCCGGGCGTCGAATGATTCAGGCACTGGTATTTACCGGAATGGGGCTGCCGCCGGTTCTGGTTGGGCTGGGAGTCTACTTGCTGTTGTCCAACAATGGAATCCTAGGACCGCTCCAACTCGAATGGATTCCCAAATTATTCACCATCCCAGCCATGGTACTGGCGCAGGTGGTGATTGCCACCCCTATGATCGTTGGCTATACCATGTCGGCGGTGGGCGAGGTAAGTCCGGATTTACGCTTGCAAATCCGCTCGATGGGAGCCACACGCTGGCAAGTGCAAGGGGTCATTTTATGGGAAGCACGGCGCGGCGTGTTGGTGGCTTTGATCGGGGGTCTCGGGAGCATCATATCCGAAGTGGGCGCGGTAATGATGGTGGGTGGGAACATCGATGGTTCTACCCGGGTTATGACGACAGCTATCCTGCTGGAGACCCGCCGTGGGAATTTTCAATTGGCATTGGGATTAGGCGTCATCCTGTTAGCTATCGCCTTTTTGGTCAATGTTTCTGCTGCACAACTCCAGGGTAAGGGGCACTAATGAGTGTGGTTTATGATGTTCTTGGTGTGCAGAAAAGTTATATCAGCCGGATGGTGCTGGACATCGATCATCTCGAAATTAATAGAGGGGAAATTTTAGCCATCGTTGGTCCAAGTGGCTCCGGAAAATCCACTTTCCTGAGAATTTTGAATTTCCTGGAACCACCGGACAACGGACAGGTTCGATTCTTCGATGAAGTTATTGATTATCGAAATGTCCCATTGGCAGCTCAAAGGTCAGTCACAACGGTCTTCCAACACCCATCCTTGTTATCGGCAAGCGTGGCAACCAACATACTTTTTGGGTTGCGGCTGCGCGGCGAAAAAGATGGCCGGGATGGATTGAACCACCTGCTCAAACGCGTCGGTTTGGAGCATCTCGCACGAAAACAGGCATATACACTATCCGGTGGGGAGGCGCAAAGAGTAGCTCTGGCGCGTGCCTTGATCCTGGAACCCAGGGTCCTGCTATTGGATGAACCGTCGGCGAACCTGGATCCGTACAATGTGGAGCTCATCGAATCAGTCATCCGCGACCTCAATCACAGCAACCACACCACGATTGTGATGGTGACCCACAACATTTTTCAGGCTCACCGGTTGGCTGACCGGGTCGTTTTTATGTTGAATGGAAAAATCGTCGAATCTGCAGATACACAGACCTTTTTCGAGAATCCAGCGGATGCACGCACCAGGGCCTTCATTCGCGGAGAAATGGTCTGGTAAGTAAAATTTTAATAATGGCACAAGAGGAGAATTTGAATGAAGATTACAAACCGGAATACGATAGTCATGTTAGCCTTGGCATTGGTCCTTTTTGTTGGCGCTTGTTCTCCCACGGGGGCAAGCCCAACTGGGACTGGTGCTCCAATCGAAGTTGCTGGCGCATCGCAGGAGATGATTCTTGCCACAACGACCAGCACGGAAGATTCGGGGCTTCTGGATGTTATCCTCCCCGAGTTCGAAAAAGTTTGCGGCTGCACAGTCGGTGTGGTTGCTGTTGGCAGCGGGCAGGCCTTACAAATGGGCGTGGATGGAAATGCAGACGTCCTTTTGGTTCATTCGCCGGCCGGTGAGAAAACATTCATGGACAACGGAGATGGCGTCCGCCGTGAGGATGTGATGTACAACGATTTCGTCATCCTGGGTCCTGAAAGTGATCCTGCAGGAATTTCCGGGATGACCAGCGCAGCCGATGCCTTCGAAATGATCTCGGCTTCCGAATCCACCTTCATCTCGCGCGGGGATGATTCCGGAACCCACGTCAAAGAGAAATCGATCTGGCAGGCAGCCGAAATCGAGCCAACGGAAGATTGGTATATTGCATCAGGTCAGGGAATGGGTGAAGTGCTGACCATGGCTGATGAGTTGGAGGCGTACACGTTGAGCGACCGGGCAACCTATCTGGCACGCACCAAGGAAGGGTTGAAAATCAAGGTGCTGGTCGAAGGTGACCCGATATTATTCAATCCTTATGGGGTAATCGCGGTTAATCCTGCAAAAAGCCCAAACATCAAAGCTGATCTGGCGAACCAATTCATCGATTGGCTGATTTCAGTGCCCACTCAGCAACTGATCAGCGAATTTGGAGTAGCCGAATTCGGCCAGAGTCTGTTCATCCCAGATTCAAATCCCTGGAAAAACAAGTAGATGGGATAGGAATAACCAATGCAGGCGGCTTTTAGGGGAATTAAGCCGCCTGCAATTTTTTAACCAAAGCCGGCATGATGCCGCCATTCTGGTAATAAGTCACTTCGATGGCAGTATCCAGCCGTAAAATGGCCTGGAAACGGGTTTTCTTGCCATTGAGATGGGTGGCATCGATATCGATGACTGCTCCAGGAACCAAATGCTCGTTTATGTGACGGATATCGAAGATTTCCTCGCCTGTCAGCCCGAGGGATGCGGCATTTTCGCCCGGCAAATATTGCAGCGGCAGCACACCCATCCCCGCCAGATTCGAACGGTGGATGCGTTCAAAGGACTCGGCAAGGACTGCCTTTACGCCAAGCAGCAATACTCCTTTGGCAGCCCAATCCCGGCTGGAACCGGTGCCGTATTCTTTGCCGGCTAAAACGACCAGCGGGATAGCAGCTTGCTGATAGCGGGTAGAAGCATCATAAATGGACATCGTTTCATTGGTTGGCAGAAAGCGGGTGAAGCTGCCTTCCACTCCGGGCACCAAATGATTTTTCAACCGGATATTGCCGAAGGTGCCGCGGGTCATAACGCGGTCATTGCCGCGCCTGGAGCCGAAGGAGTTGAAATTGCTGGGCTGAATTCCTTTGGAAATCAAGTATTCTCCAGCGGCACTGTTCACTGGAATCGACCCGGCGGGAGAAATATGGTCGGTAGTGATGGAGTCGCCAAGGACTACCAGGGCGCGCGCACCAAGGAAATCGGGCATCGGTTTGTCGTCTGCTGTCATTTGATCGAAGAACGGCGGCTCCTGGATATAAGTCGATTTTTCTTTCCAGGAATACAACTGCCCAGGCTCGCTGCGAATTTCCTGCCAGTCAGGGCTCATGGTAAAAAGCGCGGCATAAGCCTCGATGAACATAGCCGGGGTGATATTCTCGCGGATCGCGTCCTGCACTTCAAGTGAGGACGGCCAGATATCCTTCAAGTAGACAGAATGTCCATTGGAGCCGATACCAATCGGATCTGTGTTGAAATTGATATCCAATGTGCCGGCCAGCGCATATGCCACTACCAGCGGCGGGGAAGCCAGGTAGTTCGCCCGGGTATGAGGACTGACGCGGCCTTCAAAATTGCGGTTGCCGGACAAAACAGCCCCTACCACCAGATTTCCGGACTTCACCGCGTTGACAATCGAGTCGTCAAGCGGCCCGGAGTTGCCGATGCAGGTGGTGCAGCCGTACCCGACCAGATCAAAGCCCAACTGCGCAAGCGGTTCCATCAGTCTGGCTTTTGCGAGATAATCGGTCACCACCCGCGACCCGGGCGCGAGACTGGTTTTAACATAAGGCTTAGTTTTGAGACCCCTTGCGACAGCTTTCTGCGCCAGTAAACCAGCAGCCAGCATGACGAATGGATTCGAAGTATTGGTGCACGAGGTAATCGCGGCGATGACGACGGAGCCGTGGCCAATTTCGGCTGTCATTCCATCCATATGGACTTTTTCGCTGTGCCCGGTTTCCTCCGGGTTTACCCCAAAACCATTTTCTGAACGGGGAGTTGTCAGCGCGCGATTGAAATTGTCCTTCACCTCATTCAAGGCGACTCGATCCTGCGGCCTTTTGGGTCCCGCCAGGCTGGGTACAATTTCACTCAGGTCGATTTCAAGCACCTGGGTGAAAACCGGTTCCGGCTGGTTCGATGTTCTCCACAAACCTTGTGCCTGGTAATAAGCTTTAACCAGATCAATCAATTCGTCTGGACGCCCAGTCAGGCGCATATAATCCAGAGTGCGTTCGTCCACCGGAAAATACAAGACTGTGGCACCGCACTCCGGGGTCATGTTGGCAATCATGGCACGATCCGCCAGTGTGACATGATCCAGACCCGGGCCAAAAAATTCAATGAATTTATCCACAACCCCTAGCTTACGCAGCTTTTGTATGACGGTCAGCGTCAGATCGGTTGGTGTGACACCTTCGGGCAGCTTTCCGGTGAAGCGTACGCCTATGACATCCGGAGCGACGATCTCGATGGGTTCGCCAAGCATCGCCGCGACAGCTTCGATCCCACCGACACCCCAGCCGACTACACCCAGACCATTGATCATAGTCGTATGCGAATCGGTGCCCACCAGCGTATCCGGAAATACAAACATTTCGCCATTTATTTCTTTCGTCAGCACCACTTTTCCCAGATACTCCAGGTTCACCTGATGAACGATGCCTGAGGCTGGAGGGACAACCTTAAAGTTGTCAAAAGCCTGCTGTGCCCAATGAAGAAACTCATAACGCTCTCGATTGCGGCTAAATTCAACCGTTGCATTCATGCGGTAGGCATCCGGCGAACCGTAATAATCGACCTGCACCGAGTGATCAATCACCAGGTCCACCGGTACAACCGGGTTGATTTTTTTTGGTTCTCCACCCCGTTTGACCAACGCTGAGCGCATGGCTGCCAGGTCATTCACAACCGGCACGCCAGTGAAGTCTTGCAGAATCACACGCCCGGGGAATACCGGAATTGTCGGTCGGTTTGACTGTTGAGGCTGCCAATGGATCAGATTTAAAACATCCTCGATCTTAGCACGGCCTTCAGCCGTTTTGCGCAAGGTTCCTTCAAGCAGGATGCGGATGGAATAGGGCAGCTGGCTGAGTTGAACAGAAACAGCCCCCGGCGCAAGCTCCAATGGGTAATACCGAAAATACTGATCGTTTATCTGCAACCGGCGGGTCGAAATCGAGATGTCACTGCTCATGGATATCCTTTTCAAGCCAAAACTTTTGGATAATTTGGATACATAAAATTATAATATCGAAATTCAACCAATCAAGCCTGATTTTGAGGCAATGCTTGGTGCTTCTAAAAGAGGAAAGTTTTGGTGGTTGAGGCTATAATCAAGTGGAATTTCGAGTATTCATATAGATTTAAAACCAATCGCAATTATGTAATTGCGTATAGATGATATCTTAGGAGTGGGAAATGGATTTGATACAAAATATTTACCGCGAAGTCGTGGAAGGAAATCAAAAAGCGGTTAAAGAGGCTGTTCAGGCCGCCCTCGATGCAAATTTCGGTGCGGATGTAATCCTGTCTGACGGCCTGATCGCTGCCATGGGCGAGGTGGGCAGTCTTTTCGAGCAGGGTGAATATTTTGTGCCTGAAATGCTGGTTTCGGCAAAATCAATGCAGGAAGGTTTGAATTTGCTGCGGCCTTTTTTGGTGGCGCAGGGAATCGAACCCATAGGTAAGGTGGTCATCGGCACCGTAAAGGGTGATTTGCATGATATTGGTAAAAACCTGGTCAGCATGATGCTGGAGGGGGCAGGCTTTGAAGTTGTCGACCTGGGTACGGATACCAGCCCCGAAAAATTTATCGACGCCATAAACCAGCATCAGCCGCAATTGATAGGCATGTCTGCCATGTTGACCACCACCATGCCGAATATGCGCCATGTCATCACCGCGCTCGAGTCTGCAGGGATGCGCCAGAGAGTAAAGGTCATGATTGGGGGCGCTCCAGTCACTGAAACTTTCGCCAATCAAATTGATGCTGACGGGTATGCCCCTGATGCCAGCCGCGCGGTCGCTCTGGCTAAATCCTTGCTCTAATTTGCTTCAGTTATTTATTTACCATAACCAGAGCGCTAACCCGTTCAGTTTGTTATTCACACTCATAGATCAAAGTCCCCGGCAGCTTCAGGCTGATATATCACCCGTACGACTTTGAGTTTTCTTTCCCCATCTGGAACGCGCCAGACGAACATATCGCCGGCACGGTAGCCGATCATCGCTGTTCCAATTGGGGCCAGGATGCTTATTTTTCCTTCCTCAATATTTGCATCGGTAGGATAGACCAGTGTCACATTCATCTCTTCGTTCGTGTCGACATCTACCAGTACAGCTTTGGAGTTCATGGTGATGGTATCTGCCGGTATATTTTCCGAAGTTACAATAACTGCACGGGATAGCTCATTTTCCAAATTATCCAGATATTCCGAACGGCGCAATTCAGACCTGCGCGTGTCTGTTATCAGATTTCGCAGCCTGCTAAGGTCATTTTCAGTTATGTAGATGGTTCTTTCTGCCATTTCTATTTCTCCAAGCTCAAGAATTTAATTGGTTTTGCGCGGGATGTCAAAATCCCTCTATAAACATTTCGACCAGGTCTGATACGGCTTTCGCAGTTCGACTCTGGTCGCTTGCGTGTAATGTCTATACAATCTTGAGAATATAACGATTATACCACGGCACTCTTTAACCCTCGATGGTCTACAATAATTTACAGCGTTTGTTTTATCGCAATCAAGTGTTTACGATATCCTATATAATAATAATATAGATTTTAGCCTCTCCCGAATCACCAAATTGTGAAACAAATCTTACGGGCATCCAGTATTCAAGGACGGCTAGGAGCAATTGTCTTTTCCATTTTGCTCTTATTAATTATTTCCGTTGGTCTAACCTTCTGGGGACTTGAAAACCAGGATCAGGATGCCCATCTCATTAATCTGGCAGGACGCCAGCGAATGTTGGCACAGCAAATGTCGGGGTTAATGGTAGGAACAGACCTGGCGGCTGAAACCGATGATGCTCAGGCGCTGTCACAAGCGGTTCAAACCTATGACGATACCCTGTCCGTGCTTCAGTTTGGCGGCACCATCACAGATTATTCTGGTCAGGTTCTCCAACTCGAACCTCCCAACGACCTGGTGGTTCAAGCCGAATTAAATGCATTGAGTGAAGATTGGGCGGAATTCAAAATATTCGTCGACGCTGTCCTTCAGAATGGCAAAACAGCGCCCAATTCGGTTGATGCCGTAAAGATTCAGCAAAGCAGTCAGATGCTAACCGACCAGGCTGACCGGGTGGTTACAGCCTATGAAAGCTTATCCTCCCGAAAATTATCTCGCCTGATCACGATCCAAATTACATTTCTTGCCACCGGATTGGTTCTGCTTGCTATTGGCTGGTGGCTGAGCTATCGAACGATTGTCCTTCCGTTGCGCAAGTTGGAACAGTCAGCAGCCAAAATCGGCTCCGGGGATCTGATTACCGAAGTCGAGATTGCTGGTCCTGATGAAACGCGTGTATTGGCCGCCGCAATGGAGGACATGCGCAGCCAGCTGGTTTTATCACGCCAGGAGCTGGAAAACTGGGCTAACCAGTTGGAGAACCGGGTAAAGCAGCGGACACGTGAGTTGGAAGCTCTTTCAGTGGTCGGGCTCGAGATCAGCTCGCACCTCGATTTGAGAGAAGTCCTCCAATCAGTCACCGAAAAAGCGCAATTGCTGCTTGGATCTGAAGTGGCATCTTTATGCTTGTTGGATTACCAGGGAACGGTTCTCCAACTCCAGTCCGTCAAGGGACCCAAAGAGTCAATTCTCAGACGAGCCTCACCAGTGACCGGGACCGGTGCTGAACTTGTATTAAATAAAAATCATGCGCAAGCTTGCACACCTGAAAATTGCACGAACTTTTGCGCCATCCTCCATCCTGCTTATCGGGCTTCACACATCGCGGCATCGCTTCAATCAAACGGCCGGGTAATTGGTGCTCTATGTGTGGGTTCATCGCATCCTGATGCCTTTAGCCAGGAATCGGGCACAATTTTGACTCAACTGGCGAATGCAGCAGCCGGCGCACTGGAAAATTCGCGCTTGTACGAACAGGCAGAACACGCCGCTATGTTGGAGGAACGTCAGCGGATTGCCTCGGATATGCATGATGGCCTTTTGCAGACCCTGTCCTTTCTGCAGTGGATGGTACGAATTGCTAGAGAGCAGCTGGCAAACTATGATGTCGATCAGGCGGTCTCGACCCTGGGGCAAATAGAACGTGCAAACAGTCAGGCTGATGGCGAAATTCGCCAGGCAGTGGTCAGTTTGCAGGAAGAGCTGCCACAGCACAGCACATTGCAAAAGCAGCTGGAGGATTTGGCGCGTTTGACCGCCGATTCAAAAGTTCCGATCATGTTCAATGATTGTGTCCTGTTACCGCTTGTTTTAAATCATCAAATGAGCGAACAAGTATTGCGAGTTGTTCGAGAGGCAGTCATGAATGCCCAACGGTACAGCCGGGCCGAGGAAATCGTCATTCACCTGGAACACCTGGATGGCAATCTATCCATAGAAGTCGAGGATGATGGGGTCGGATTCAGCCCCTTCGTGGACCCCGGAGACGGCCGCCCCCATTTTGGTTTGAAAATTATGCGCGCCCGGGCTGCCCGCCTGAATGGGCAGTTGGATATTTCGTCGACACCGGGACGCGGTACGCGTGTACGGCTTACCTGGCCTTATCCTATCGAAGATCACGCAAGCCTTGGGAGCATCAAATGAATAATAAAACCCGTGTCATGCTGGTTGATGATCATGCTTTGTTTCGGGAAGGATTACGCATGATTGTATCCAGCCAGCCCGATATGGAGGTTGTGGGCGAAGCAAACGATGGGCTGGAGGCAGCCATCAAGGCTGAAGACTTGAAACCTGATCTGATCTTGATGGACATACAAATGCCTGTGTGCGATGGCATCGAGGCAACCCGGCGCATTAAAAAAGATCAGCCTTCGGTCATCATCGTGATTCTAACTGTGCGCGACGACGAGGAGAAACTCTTCGATGCCATAAAAAGCGGTGCCCAGGGGTATCTCTTGAAACAGATGAACTCTCAGGAATTGATCGCCATGCTGCGTCAGGCGATCAACGGTGAAGCGGCGATTCCTCCGCGGCTGGCTGCGAGAATGCTGGAAGAGTTCCGGCGGTTGAGCAGTTTGCTGCCTGTGGAAACCGCGGGAGAAATCTATGAGTTATCGCGGCGCGAGCAGGAAGTATTAGGCCTGGTGGCGGAGGGATGTTCAGACAAGGAAATCGCCACTCGCTTGACCATTTCATTGCACACGGTAAAAACCCATTTGCGGAACATCTTATCTAAGCTTCAGGTGAGCGGCCGCCGTGAAGCCGCCAGAATTGCGCGCGAAAAAGGGCTGATCTAATCCTTATGAAGACGGAATAAATGCAAATGAACTAATTCTTTTGAAAAAAGAGCGAAAGAACATCGCTCTTTTTTCGTTCCTGACTTAGCGTGAAGGTGGATGTCAAACCAGTTCCATTTCGCTAAGCTATGGCTATGAAGAAGAGCCAGGTGCTGCTTATTTGCCTGCAGCCTCTATTGAGTGAAGGCTTGGAGCGCATTTTCCAAAAACTGGATGATGTCGAATTAATCCAATTCCAATGCGCTGATATTGACGCAATTGAGCTGTACCTGAAAGATCATCAACCTCAGGTGGTGGTCATCGCCGGTCAGGATGAGGACGATTTCTCGGATCATTTGATCGCCAGCCTGCTTAAACGCTGTCACGATGCGCCAATCGTTTGGATTGGCATTGAATACAATGTGATGCGCCTTTATACCGCCCGGACAGTGCCCGCCAGTAGTAACCAGTTAATTGCCGCCATTCATCAGGCGACTATCTTGAATGATGAAACCAAGAAAACCGATGGAGGTGACGCTGATGTCCACCCAGAGATCTAAACCATATTTTTTTCTGACCCGCCAGCTTCCGCTCCTGTTTATCCTGGTGGGTACTGCCCTGATTCTGGCAACAGTAACATCGTTTGCTTCCTTTGAGCAGCAGTCGGTTGACCAGGGCAAGCAAATTTTCGAGCAAAAATGCATCGGCTGTCACACAATCGGCAGTGGACCGCTGGTAGGTCCAGACTTAAAGGGGGTTACAGGGCTGCGCGATCGGCAATGGCTAAGTGAATTTATCCTTGACCCGAACGCTAAGTTCGATAGCGGCGACGAGCTGGCAAACCAGCTCCTGACAGAATACAACAATATCCGCATGCCCAATCTCGGGCTGTCCGCGGCGGACGTCGATTCGGTCCTGTTGTATCTGGAAAGTTCATCCGAACCAGTTCAGCCTTCACCAACAGCCATCCCCGCTGTGGGTGGGGCTGCTGCCGGCAAGAAGTACTTCACTGGAGAAACTGCCCTGGTCAACGGCGGCACTCCCTGCATCGCCTGCCACACTGCGAGCGGCATTGGTCCATTGGATGGCGGTACACTCGGCCCGGATTTGAACCGGGTGCTTACCCGGTATGGCGAACCAGGCCTAACTGCTGCACTCACCACAATCACTTTTCCCTCGATGACCGGTATTTTCACAACCGCCCCTTTGACACCTGAAGAAACTGCGGATCTGGTCGCCTATTTCAAAGAAATCAATGCTCAACCCGCGCCAACGGGGACGAAAACAGGAGTGTTTTTTGGCGTAGCAACAGGTTTCGCCGTGTTGTTGTTCGGCCTGATGCTGGTCTTTTGGCCGCGCCAGCGGGAAAGTATTTCTGACAAACTTCGAGCTGGAAAGCTCTAATCGATCCCAATGTGTATTTATCGGATCAGTCCCGGAGGGTTCAATGGCTAAGTGGATAAAAGAAAAAGTTGCACCGACCGAACGAAAATGGGAAGAGTTCTATCGCAACCGCTTCCAGCACGATAAACGTGTCCGCACCACACATGGCGTCAACTGCACCGGTTCATGTTCGTGGGAGGTCTTCGTAAAAGATGGAATCGTCACCTGGGAAATGCAGGCAACCGATTACCCCGCCCTGGAAGAGGGATTGCCTCCGTATGAACCGCGTGGCTGCCAGCGGGGAATCAGTTTTTCCTGGTACCTGTATAGTCCAATTCGGGTGAAATATCCTTATGTGCGCGGAGTCCTGCTGGATTTGTGGCGCGAAGCCAGGCGGCAGCATCACGATCCGGTTGAAGCCTGGAAGCACCTGATGGCGGACCCGGCCAGCCGTAAAGCAATACAACAAGCACGCGGTAAAGGTGGTTTCCGGCGGGTTTCCTGGGATGAAGCAATCGAGATTACCGCAGCCTCCGTCGTCGATACGGTTAAACAGCACGGCCCGGACCGCATTATCGGATTTTCACCCATACCCGCCATGTCACAAGTGAGTTACGCTTCGGGAGCCCGCTTTTTATCGTTGTTGGGCGGCGTTACGCTGAGTTTTTATGACTGGTACTGCGACCTTCCACCGGCCAGCCCGGAAATTTGGGGCGAACAGACCGACGTGCACGAATCGGCGGACTGGTACAACAGCAAAATGATCGCGGTCATGGGGTCGAATATCAATATGACCCGCACTCCGGACGCTCATTTCCTCGCTGAGGTTCGGCATGCCGGCGCCAAGCTGGTCGTTTTTTCGCCGGATTTTTCGCAGGTTGCCAAGTATGCTGATTACTGGATACCCACCCATGCCGGGCAGGATACCGCTTTTTGGATGGCCGTAAACCATGTTCTGTTGAAAGAAAATTACATCGACCGTCAGGTGCCGTATTTCTGGGAGTACGCCAAAAAATATACCGATTTACCCTTCCTGGTCGAACTGGATGGCAACCGGCCCGGGCGTTGTGTCAGGGCGAACCGCTTAAGCACTTATGCCAAAACAGAAAACGGCGATTGGAAATTACTGGTCTGGGATGCAAAATCGAATCAGGCCCGCATGCCGCAAGGAACCATCGGATACCGCTGGGCAAACAAGGACACCGGTAAATGGAATTTAAAGATGCAGGATGGCGCCAGCGGCGAGCCGCTGGATCCCGATTTATCCTTTGTCAAATCGCACGATGCCCTGGTCGATGTCGAATTGGATGATTTTGCCGGTGAAACCGTAATTACCCGTAAACTGCCTGTACGTTATTTGCAGACGGATCAGGGTCAGGTGGCGGTTACAACTGTGTTCGACCTGCTTCTTGCGCAATTCGGTGTTTTCCGGGGACTGCCGGGCGAGGCTGAGACCTCCTACACTGACGATACGCTCTACACTCCAGCCTGGCAGGAAAAAATTACAGGAATCCACCGCGATACATTAATCCGTTTCGCCCGCGACTGGGCTGAAAACGCTGAAATGACCAGCGGTAAAAACATGATCATCATCGGAGCCGGGGCCAACCACTGGTATCACAATAACCTGCTTTACCGCTCCGGCATCGTGGCTTTGATGCTAACAGGTAGTGTCGGTGTGAATGGCGGTGGGCTGGCGCACTATGTAGGGCAGGAAAAACTGGTCAGCCAGGCATCCTGGAGCGCCATCGCATTTGGTGGTGACTGGGGGGTGGCGCCACGGCAGCAAAATACACCATCCTTCCATTACGTGCACAGCGATCAATGGCGTTATGAGCGTGGTTATTCGGTCTATGACAGCCTGCCGAGCTCGCAAAAAGCAAAAGATGGGGAGAAGAAACAGCATACCCTGGATATGCAGGTCCAGGCTGTTCGGCGCGGATGGCTTCCATTTTTCCCTCAGTTCAACCAGTCATCGCTGGATGTCGTGCATGAAGCGGGTGTGAACGGGGCTAAAACCGACTCCGAGATTATTCAATCCGTTGTCGATAGGCTAAAAAATGGCAAACTTTCATTCTCTGTGGAGGATCCTGACAGTCCGGTAAACTGGCCGAGGGTCTGGTTTATTTGGCGCGGAAATGCCATCGGCAGCAGTGCTAAAGGACATGAATATTTCCTGCGGCATTATCTCGGGACGCATGATAATGCCATCGCGCCTGAAATGGCCGAGGGCTATGTGAACGAAGCGATCTACCATAAACAAGCTCCGGTGGGAAAACTGGATCTGGTCGTCGACCTCAATTTCCGCATGGATACCTCTGCCTTGTATTCGGATATCGTCTTACCGGCAGCCACCTGGTACGAAAAAGATGATCTCAATACCACTGATATGCATTCCTATTTCAACCCCATGCAGGCTGCCGTTGCGCCCGCCTGGGAATCGAA
>JAJZTR010000253.1 GCA_021848775.1 Chloroflexota bacterium
CGCTAGCCATTGGAACCAGCTTGTTGGCGATGGCTGGCGGATTTTTGTTATGGTTAAGCGCCAGTCAGCCGTTAAGCCGCAAGGCTAAACACTTTATGTTTGGCATGGTCTGGCTAGGCGGGAGTGTTTTATTCGGAATAATTGCCAACCTGACTGGAGCATTCGTGGTAGCTGCTGGCTTGCTGGTGCTGACGCTGGTCTCTCTTCTGAGTCTGCTGGAAATTCTTTTCCTGCCGAAATAATCTACAGCCCGGATTTCTACACAGGCGATACCGAAGATTAATACAGGTGTCGTGTTTAAAGCCAGTCACACACCTTTTAATAAAGTTATTCTTGCCTGCAACGGAAGCACAATTTTGGCAGAATGTCCTGTCTCTCGAGTAAGCTCTTCGAGCCGCTGGAGAATACGATCTGGAAGGATCGAGGATGACCAGCACTCAGCCAGCCATTCTTGTAATTCGGCTACACCATCTGCGTAAATTTTATAGATGAAGGCTTGTTCATCTTCAAGGATAAAATAACCATCAACAACAACCTGAGCGAGCGCATATAAAGCTGATCGTGTGTCTTCCATATCTTCTAAATTCAACAGCCAGCCAACCTTGTAAGCAGCTTCGGGTGTCTGCACCTCGATCAGGTGAGGGACGGGTAAATCTATCCCGCAGATATGTTGCCCTGCCGGGATCAGACATTGGTTTATTGTGAAATGATGAATCTGTCGAGGGTCTTAAACCGTTCGAATGCACGGATCGGTATCAAAAGTATTTGAGGTTAATATCTCATCATCAGGGAGTCTAAATCCTCATCGAGGGACTGCAAATCTTCTTCGTGCTCCACTTCCTGTTGAAGAATGGTCAGTACGATGTTATAGGTTACCGGATCCGGGTCCTTGACCAATTGAAGCAATTTCTGGTACACCCCAATGGCGCATTGTTCGCCTTTGATGTTCTGCGCCAGTATTTCTTTGACAAAGGCATTGGTCGGCGCTTCGTAACCGCAGTGGGTATGCGCCAACCACTCCTCAGGACTGATGAGCGGTACTCCACCCAGTTGAATGATGCGCTGCGCCAGCATATCGGCGTGCGCCAGCTCTTCGGTAGCATGCAGCAACAGCTCGGCAGCAACCGCATCTTTCATTGGACCTTTGACGATCTTCGCCCCCAGCCAATACTGATAGTACGCCAGCCATTCGTCAGCAAAAGCCTGATTGAGGATGCCCAATAATTCATCAACATCCATTCCAACAATTTGTCGACCTTTGGTTCCCATTTCCAGCCCCTTTCCATAGGATATAGTCTTATTATAGCCGTGATTACCGTCCTTTGTTGCCTCCTCATCCTGCCGTGTTCAACTCCTGGTCATAGCACACCGGAATGATAGAATAATTATGGCAGCGGCTCAATCTCGATCTGAGTTTTATCTGCCACAGTAGTCTAATGACAGATCAAATCACGATTCGCGGCGCTCGGCTGCACAATCTCAAAAATGTCACCCTGGCCATCCCCAAGAACAAGCTGGTGGTGTTGACGGGTTTGTCAGGTTCGGGAAAATCCACGCTGGCCTTCGATATCCTGCACAAGGAAGGGCGGCGCCAGTACATGGAATCACTGGGCATGATTTCGTGGGGACTGTCCAGGCCGCCGGTCGATTCTATCAGCGGCTGTCCCCATCCATCAGCGTCGACCAGCATCTCTCCAATCACAGCCCGCGCTCCACGGCGGGCACCGTCACGTATGAGTTCACCTACCTGCGGGTTTTGTTCGCCCGACTGGGTCACCGACCCTGCCCGAATTGCGGCAGGGATGTGCCGCCGCCGACCTCTGAACTCCCTGAAGAGTCTCTGGCGGAAGAGTCCGATGAGAGCCCGGACGGCACGTTTGCTTGCCCGCATTGCGGATCGCCTGTGCCGGAAATGGGCATGGCCAATTTCTCGTTCAACAAGCCGGCCGGCGCCTGCCCCACCTGTACCGGGCTGGGCGGTTGCTGCGCTTTACCTGTTCCTGGCGCTGGGCTTCGGCTGGTTCTGGCTCAAGCGGCTGAAACCCTAACCACTGAGAACTCATTGGGAATCGCTCCAGAAATCATATGACGAGATACTTCCCCTCCCTGTTACGCAGGGAGGGGTTTGGTTATCTAGCTACAGTTATTAATAATCAGCAAATCAAGGGGTGGCCACGACCGGATAGGTGTAGCCGGTGTCCATTTTTTCCATTGCGTCCAGGTGGGTGCGAAGGTACTGCCCGCAGTTGCTGCCCACCTGATTTTCCTCGACGTTGCCGATACTGACGATCACCTCGTAGCCGGCGGCACGCAGCGCTTTGACCGTTTCATCCTCTAAGCCAGGAGCCGCGATGTCGATGTGGGAGGTCAGGTTTTTCTCGGCGGCTCGGTAGGTGGGGTTGATGGGGGTTATTTTGACCAGGAATTTGTCCGGCGCGAAATATTTTTGCAGCACCTCCGCTTCGAGCGGCGAATCCTGCGCCAGGGCGAAATTGAGCGTGATCTTGCGGTCGCCGGGAGTATAAAAGCGTTCGCCGTATTCGGCCATCTGCGCGAAGCTCCACTTGCGCACCGGGATGATCTGGTCGCGCAGCAGGGGATC
>JAJZTR010000064.1 GCA_021848775.1 Chloroflexota bacterium
CATACAACGCGGAGCACCCCGCGGGGAAGCAGCAGGTCGTCGCGAAAGCGCAGTGAAGCCGTCCTCGCCTGATAAAGCGCCGCGCCCCTCGTATTGATTTGAGGCGCAGCTGGCACACAATCAGTTCCGCTTTACCAATTCTTTGAGAATCAACTGATATCTTGTATTCCCTCTCCGGCTTGTTTATAATTTTTAAACCGCAATATTGTCAGTTGAAATCGTATCGGATGCGATGATCTTATCCCTGTCATCTTGGACGCCAGGGGATAAGCTAGCAAGTGGCGTAACCCGCCGTGTGTTTTTGATTTCCATGGCCGTTTTGCGTCCTTATTTCATACAGTATTAATCACAAGAGAAAGGAGGATTTATTCAGCGGCAGGTAATCGTCTGGCACACACTGTTGCTTTCCAGCGCGTGTTGAAGCATATAAGGAAAACAAGACAGGATCATGTTCAATGAACCGGAGGGGTCATTCGAGTGAGTAGTACAAGTTTTCCTTCTATACCCCGAATCTAAACCATCCCTATTTACCGATGGGTAGTTTGTGCTGTTTGGGGTATGCGTATTGAGTGCCGAGATTGATCTCATTAAACAAACCGAAAGGGGAAAAAATCAAGGACAGTGTTCCGATAGCAAGCCACCCAACGAGGCTTTTCTCATTCAGAGGAGGAATAGGATGAATAAGAAATCTCATATTTTATTGGCGTTTTTTGTTGTGCTAAGCCTGATTTTTTCGGTAGCCGCACCAACGGCCCCCGTTCAGGCTGTAGAATTGAAAGACATTGTAATTCTTGGGACGTCCGATCTCCATGGGAATGTGGACAACTACGATTACTTCACGGACAGCGTCCCAACCGGGTCGTCTGAGCGAGGATTGACCAAAATCGCGACTTATGTCAATAATGTCCTTGCCTCAAACCCCAACACCATCCTCATCGATAACGGCGACACCATTCAGGGCAATCCGCTGGCGTATTACTTCAATATGATCGACACCAGTGTGCCGAATCCGCTGGCTGCCGCGATGAATGCGATGGGTTATGTTGCTGCCACGGTGGGCAACCACGAGTTCAATTACGGGCCGTCTGTCTTCAACAAGTATCAAAGCGAAGCGACATTTCCGCTGTTATCAGCCAATGTGACCGGCTGCGCCGATTACACCTTTGAGCCGTATGTCATCCAGGATGTCGGTGGTGTGCAGGTTGGCATTCTCGGCCTCACTCCGCCGGCTGTGGTGCACTGGGAGCGGCCTGAGAATATCGTCGGGTGTGTCTTTGGCGATGCGATGGCAGCCGCCAATACCTATGTGCCCATCATGAAGGCTGAAGGCGCGGATGTAATTGTGGTAGCGGCGCACACCGGGCTAGACGAAACCTACGGCTATGGCCGCGAGGAGAACTTTGCCAAGTACCTGGCCAATGAGGTCCCGGGAATCGATGTAATTTTGGCGGGGCACGCGCATGCCAATGTGGCCGGTCAATTGGTAAACGGGGTACTCATCACCGAGCCGTATTACTGGGGCCGCAACCTCTCCGATATTCGGATTACCGTCAGTGGCTCTGGTTCTGACTGGACGGTGACGACCAAATCCAGCACGACCCCGAAATTGGAGGGCTTCGCTGAGAACCCTGGTATCAAAGCCATTACACAACCGTACCATGACGCGACTGTACTCTACATTAACACACCTATCGGCACCGCGACCGCTGACTTCCCTGGCGGCTACATGGCTCGTGTCGCAGACGGCCCAATGGCTGACCTGATCAACTACGTTCAAATGGATGCAGCCGCCGAGGCCGGGTTCCCCGTGGACGCCTCTTGCGCTGCCCTCTTCACCAATAATGCCAAGCTTACTGCCGGTCCAATCAAACTGAAAGACGCCTATGCGGTGTACATCTATGACAACACGCTCTACGTCATCGAAGCCACCGGCCAAATGATCAAAGACGAAATCGAATGGACTGCCAGTTACTTCAACCAGTACTATTATGAACAGGCTGGTGTGACGGTAAGCGGTGCGCTGCGCGACTACAACTACGACCTGTGGTCGGGCATCGAGTATCGCATTGACGTGACCAAACCGGTCGGCAGCCGCGTGGTCGAGTTGAAGTTGAATGGCGAATACCTCGATATGGAACAATCCTATCGTGTGGCGTTGAACAATTACCGGGCGACCGGTAAATTCCCCGCCGCTACCATCCTCTACCAGTCCACCACCGAGGTGCGCGAACTCATCACCAACTGGATCATGGAGCGCGGTACCATCTCGCCCGAGGATGTCTTCGTCCAGAACTACACCCTGATGCCCCCGGTGAACACGTGGTACAGCACCACTACTGCGGATCCCGTCACCCTCATGGATTACGCTGACCTGCTCTGGACTGCGTTCGAAGGTGATGTGGAAGGCTACATGAGATTCCCGAAAGGGAAGATCAGCAATTTAGGAACAGTCAATCGCGAGCAGGCTTTCTATGCCCTCGTCAATAAAGCCATGGCTGATTTGCGTGAAGTCGATACGCAAATGAGCGCGCTTGCGCCATATACCGACAGTGCACAGATTTCCAGCTGGGCAAAAGGCGCCACCGCTTTCGCGATTCAAACCGGCATCTTTATGCCAGGTGGCGACCAGATTCTGCCCAAACAATTGGTGTCCAATGCCGAAGCATTAGCCTGGATTCGCGAGGCGCGCTACCCGCTCTTCACCTTCCTTTCAACCAACGACTTCCACGGGCAGCTCGAGACCGGCAAGACGGTGAGCAGTAAACCGGTTGGCGGCTCGGCTTTCGATATGACCTACATCAATACCTATGAAGCCCTGAATCCATTAGGGACGCTCCTGATGGATGCCGGCGACATCATGCAGGGCACTCCAATCTCCAACTGGCTCTGGGGTGCGTCAGTCATCGATGTCTACAACCACATGGGGTATGACGTTGCCACGATCGGTAACCATGAGTTCGATTGGGGACAGGCTGTTCTTCAAGACCGCATCGAACAGGCGGAATTCCCCTTCGTACTGGCCAATGTCTTTGTCAGCGGCACCGACATGCGTCCGGAATGGCTGGTGCCCTCGACCCTGTTTGAAATCAAGGGACAGCAGGTCGGCGTTATCGGTGTCACCAGCGTCTACACGTCTGATATCGTGATGGCCGGCAACCTGGATGGGCTTGATATTCTTCCGGCCCCGCCCATAATTGTCGAACAGGCTACCGAACTGCGTGAGGCGGGCGCGGATCTTATCGTCGTCCTGGCGCATATGCCGGATGTGTACGGCGGCCTCGTCAGCCAGGAAATGGCCGAACTTGGCGTCCCGGGTGTGGACCTGATCATCTCCGGTCACTCGCACAGCGGCTACACCGGAAAGGTTAACAACGTCCCGATCATCCAGCAGTATGCCTCCGGCACTGCCATCGGTGTTTCCGATCTCCGGTATGACCGGATGTATGACGATGTGGCGACTTCAAGCCTGAAGGTTGTAACCACCTGGAATACCGGTGTCACCCCTGATCCGGAAATCGCGGCTCTGGTGATGGAATACCAGGATGAAATCGCCGTGATTAAGAATGCGGTCAAAGCCTCTACATTAGGGCCGATAAGTCGAGAGGGGAGTCAGTACACGAGGGAAGTGCCGATAGGCAACCTTATTGCTGACGCGCAGGCGTGGAAAAGCGGTACCCAGATCGCCTTCATGAACCCGGGCGGCATACGCGCTGATATTGTCTACACGTCCTATCCTCACGACATCACTTTCGGTGACCTCTTCACTGTGCAGCCGTTCGACAACAAAATGGTCACAATGACCCTGACCGGCAGCCAGATTTACGACCTGCTGGAGCAGCAGTTTGTGCCTACCCAGACATCCATGAAATTACTGCAGGAATCAGGCATCAAATACAAATTTGACCTGTCCCAGCCGGTCGGTTCGCGCATTCTCGATCTAACCCTGACCGATGGCACCCCCATCCTTAAAGATGCCACCCCTTACACCGTAGCCTGCAATGAATACATTGCCACCGGCGGAGATAAATTCTCAGTGTTCAAGAGCGGCACCAATCTAGTCAGGATTGGCGTCAGCGATCTGGACGCTCTGGTCGAATATATCCAGCATCTGTACGGCGTTCCACCTGCCAATACGCCGATCGATCCTACCATCTATCCTAAGATCGAGGGCCGCATCATCAATGTGACCCCATAATCATCGAAGCAAACATGAAAAAAAATGAGGGAGCCGTACGGCTCCCTCATTTTGATATATTTCCCCATCCCTGGCCTAACGTTCCCATGCTCCGGTGGTCGCAGTCCATTCGCCGTAGCGAATGATCAATCCGCATTGATCTCTCTGCGGCTTTCTTACATGTCGGCTTTCTCGAACTGGGTGCGGTACAGGCTGGCATAAAGTCCAGCCTGTGCTAATAGTTCGTGATGGCTGCCGCGTTCCACGATTCGGCCGCGGTCGATGACCAGGATCAAATCGGCTGCCAGTATGGTGCTCAGACGGTGGGCAATGACGATGCTGGTGCGCTGTGCCATAACTTTGGCCAGCGCATCCTGTATTAATGCTTCTGATTCACTGTCAAGACTGCTGGTGGCCTCATCCAGCACCAGAATGCGCGGGTCCTTTAGAATCACCCGCGCCAGCGCGATGCGCTGCTTTTCACCACCGCTCAAGCGGTACCCGCGCTCACCCACGATGGTGTCGTAGCCATCCGGCAAGGCTTGAATAAAATCATGAATATTGGCGACTCTGCAGGCTGCTTCCAAATCTGCCTGGCTGGCGTTCAGCCGGGCGTATAGCAGGTTGGTGCGGATGCTATCGTGAAACAGATATGTCTCCTGGGTGACCATGCCAATCTGCGCTGAAAGCGATTCGAGGGTCACATTGCGCAAATCCTTCCCATCAATGCGAATGAAGCCGCTGGTAGGGTCGTAAAGCCGCGGAATGAGATAGGTGAGCGTCGTTTTCCCGGCGCCGCTGGGTCCCACCAGTGCCACCAGCTGACCGGGTGCGGCGCGAAAGCTGATATCCTCCAGAGCGGCGGCTCGCGCCTGACTGCGTAGAGCCGGTTCTTCCTCCTCTGCACCTTGCTGGGTACCGGATAACACGGCGGTCACATTCTCCATACTGCCGTAACGGTGCACCGTGCTCAAGAAATGCTCGTCGCCGGTTTCATAGTGGAAAGACACCCGGTCGAAGACGATCTCACCGCTGGCGTCCTGCAGGACCTCCGCATCCGGCTGTTCGGCAATATCCACCGGTAAATCGACCACTTCAAATACGCGCTCAAAGCTCACCATCGATGTGGCAAACTCGACCGGAGCATTGGAAAGACCCTGCAGCGCGCTGTACAAACTGCCAAGGTACGCGCCAATGGCGACGATATTACCGATCGAAAAGCTGCCCTGGATGACAAAGTAACCGCCCAGCCCGTACACCAGGGCGGTGCCGACAGCACTGATGAGCCCGATGATGACCATAAAAGTGGAACCGATCACTGCCCGCTGTATGCCCAGGTCGCGCACCTGTGCCGCCCTTTGACCAAAGCGTTCCACCTCTAACTCGCGGCGGCCGAACAGCTTGACCAGCAGCGCCCCGCCAATATTGAGCGTCTCGTTGGTCATGGCATTCATCTGAGCGTTGGCTTCCATTTGCTTGCGAGCCATATCCCGCAGACGGTTACCGAGCAACCGCGCTGCCAGGATGAACAGCGGCATGATCACCACGCTGATCAAAGTCAGCCGCCATTCGAGGGTCAGCATCACCGCTAATACCGCCACAGCCTGGACGATCTGCGTAATGATGCCGACGATGGTATTGCTGATGGCATTTTGCGCCCCGACCACATCATTGTTAAGGCGGCTCATCATTTCGCCAACCTTGGTATTGGTAAAGAAACGCAGTGACATGCGCTGCAGGCGGGCGTACAGCGCCATGCGTAAATCGTAGATTACACCCTCGCCTACCCGTGAATTCAACTGCCGCTGCAGGACGTTAATGCCTCCGTTGAGTGCAGGGATCGTCAACAGCGCCAGGGCAAGCCAGATCAGACGGTTGATATCTTTATTGGGGATAGTATTGTCGATCAGATCGCGCAGGATGAGCGGAGTCAAAAGCGATAAACCAGTGCTGGCGAGGATCAGCAGCAGCATGGCAATCAGCGAAGTGCGGTATGGTCTGGCGTACTGCAGTACCCGTTTGAGCAAAGGCCAGGTTATTTTTGGTTTTTCGTCAGGTGAATTAATCAGGCCGCGCATGCCGCCGTGAGCTCTCATAGGAATTCCTTGTTGGTGAGGTTATAGTCGCCTCTATTATCTCATTGTTAATTTGTTTTTCCCCCATTAAATGCGTCAATACTCGGGAGACCGAGGTTTACTGATGACACAAGTGCTGCCAGGAGCAAAAGCGGAGGTGTTATTCCTCTGTTAGCCCGTTTTGCTGAATGACCTGCCGGTACCAGAAAGCGCTGTCCTTTGGATAGCGCATTTGTGTGTCAAAATCGATATAGACGATGCCAAAGCGCTGGGAATACCCCATCGACCACTCGAAATTGTCCATCAGGGACCACAGATAATAGCCTGTTACGGGCACGCCGGCTTGTATGGCCTTTCCGATGGCAGCGATATGGTCTTTGAGGTAGCCGATACGCCTGTCATCGTGGACATTCCCGTTTGAATCAGGCCCGTCGGAGTAGCTGGCGCCGTTTTCAGTGACGAGGATCTCTCCCGGCTTGTACTCCCAATGGATGCGTGAAAGCGTCTCGTATAGACCGAATGGAAAGATTTCCCAGCCCATTTCTGTCTGGTTATCTTCCGGAGCTGACAGGCGAACCACACTGGCCGGATTGGTGTCGATTTCTTCACCAGCCATGACGCGATTGCGGGTGTAATAATTGATGCCCAGGAAGTCGGTGGGGGTGGCTATGATGTCGAAATCATTGGGTTTGATAAAGTCAGGCCGGCTTGACGGCAGGAAACCCATGCTCACGTAATCATTCAGCATGTCGGCCGGGTAGCCGCGCCCGTAAAGCGGATCGAGAAACCAACGATTTAATTCGCCGTCCGCATGCCGGGCTGCGGCCAGATCTGCCCGCGAGCGGGTTGGGGTGTAAAACGGTCCCGGATTTAACGCGATGCCCACCCGCGCGCCCGGGCAGTTCTCTCTGAGCACTGGAACCGCCAGCCCATGAGCCAATAACAAGTGATGAGCAGCGACCAAGGCTTTGGCAGGATCTTGCAGACCGGGGGCATGCATGCCAAGCTTGTAACTTAGAATGCTGGCGCAGAAGGGTTCGTTGATGGTGACCCAGTTTTTTACCCGGTCACCGAGTGTTTTTGCTACAATGGCACTGTATTCGACAAAAGCTTCAGTTGTCGCTGAATTCAGCCAGCCGCCTGGCATGACCGCAGGCAGGTCCCAGTGGTACAGGGTAGCCAGCGGCAGAATATCCGCCGCCAACAGTTCGTCGATCAACCGCGAGTAGAAATCCAGGCCAGCCTGGTTGGGTTTGCCCACACCTTCCGGCAGAATCCGCGGCCAGGACAGCGAAAAGCGATAAGCTTTGAGACCCAATTGCTTCATCAAAGCCACATCTTCTTTCCAGCGTCGGTAGTGATCACAGGCGGCATCGCCGGTGTCGCCGTTGTAGATTTTACCCGGCGTGTGGGCAAAAACATCCCAAATCGAGCTGCTTTTGCCGTCAGCGTGAATACCCCCCTCAATTTGATACGCAGCGGTGGCAGCGCCCCATTGAAAATTTGTTGGAAAATGAATGAAATTGGTCATGAAGCTTCTCCACCCCTAATTGGACATTTTTTGGAAACTGTCTTTCAATGCCGGGTAAAGCTCCCGGTACAAAGAATAAGTTTGCTGATACCGCTTGGCATCTTTGGCATCCGGCAAGGTTTGTCCGGTAATCTTGATCGTTTCCCGGCAGGCGGAGCGAACATCCGGCCAGACTCCGGCCCCCACTCCGGCCAGCAGCGCGGCGCCGAAGGCAGCCCCCTCGGCGGTGTTGACCGTGACCAGTTTGCTCTCCAGCACCGAAGCCAGAATCTGGCGCCAGAGCGCGCCCTTGGTACCACCGCCCGAAGCCCGCACCTGGGTAATTCGCTCCAGTCCGGCGTTCTGGATGAGTTTTAAGCCGTCTTTCAAGCCAAAAGCCACACCTTCCAATACTGCCCGTGTCATGTGCCCGCGTGTGTGGCGGATGGTAAGCCCGATGAAGGCACCGCGCGCTTGCGGGTCGGGGTAGGGTGTGCGTTCACCGCTGAGGTAGGGCAGAAATAGCAGCCCTTCGCTGCCTGCCGGGACGGTTTCGGCTTCCTTGAGCAGTGCATCAAAACTCAGGTCAGGCGCCAGGGTATCGCGGTACCATTGCAGGCTGCCGGCAGCTGAAAGCATCACACCCATGAGGTGCCACATGCCTGGTACGGCATGGCAGAAGGCGTGCAGCAGTCCCTCTGGTTCGACCATGGCGGTTGGAGTGGCAGCAAACACGGCACCGCTGGTACCCACGGTCAGACCAATGATGCCCGGTTCGACAGCGCCAACACCGACCGCCTGTGCTGCCTGATCGCCGCCGCCGGCTGCAACATGGGTTCCCGCAGCCAGACCCGTTTCAGCGGCTGCGCTGGTTGAAACTGCCCCGGTGAATTCCGGCCCTTCGAATGTGGGCGGCATCCACTCCCCCGGGATATTCAAAGCAGACAGGATTTCCTCTGACCAGCCGCGTTTTTGCAGGTCAAACAACACAGTACCTGAGCCGTCAGCCTTGTCCATAGCGAATTCACCCGTCAAACGGTAGCGGATGTAATCCTTGGGCAGCAGCACATGCCGCGAACGGGCATAGATTTCCGGTTCGTTTTGCGCCACCCACAGAATCTTGGGCGCGGTAAACCCGGTGAGCGCAAGGTTGCCGCTAAGCTGAATGAACCGTTCGCGGCCGATTCTGGCATGAATCTCGTCACATTGCGTCTGGGTGCGCTGGTCGTTCCAAAGGATCGCGGGACGCAGCACATTTCCGCTGTCATCCAGCAGCACCAGCCCGTGCATTTGACCGGTCAAGCCCACGGCTGTGATTGCATCCGGGGCGATGCCTGTTTTCCCCAATACGGTACGAATGCTGTTGACGGTAGCCAGCCACCACTCATGCGGATCCTGCTCTGACCACAACGGGCGCGGCGTGGACAGTGTGTGCGGCGACGAGGCTGCTGCTACCACACTGCCGGAGGAATCGATCAGAAGTGCTTTGCTGCCCGTGGTGGATACATCTATTCCCATGAAATAATTCATTTGGTTAGCACCTCGTGTGTCCGCCGCGGATCGTTAATGGAAGTCAACCGGGCAGACAAATACTCGTTCTTTGATCTCGGCTTTATCCGTGCCCGGCACGGAGAATTCACCCTGCAGGCGGATGTCGGCGGATGAGCTGCCAACCATAACCTGGAACCTGCCCGGTTCAACGCTTAACCTGAGTTCCTGGTCGTAGTAAGCCAGCTGGTTGACTGCCAGGTGGAAGGTGAGGGTACGCATCTCCCCGGGCTGCAGGCTGACCCGTATAAAACCTTTGAGTTCTTTTACCGGACGCGGCAGGCTGGCAAATTCGTCGCGGATGTACAGCTGCACCACCTCATCGCCAGCCGCTTGTCCGATATTTTTCAAGGTCATGGAGATATCGATCACTTCGCCGGGCAGGGCGGAATCGCGGCTGAGGGTCAGGCCGCTGTAGCTGAAATCGGTATAGCTCAGTCCGTGACCGAACCCGTAGAGCGGTGTCACCGCTTCGTTGACATAGTCGCCGTAGATGTTCGAGCGCATGCCGGACGGTTTGTAATTGTAGAAAACAGGTACCTGCCCTGCTGAGCGCGGGATCGAGATCGGCAGCTTACCCCCGGGATTAACCTCGCCAAACAGGACGCTGGCAACTGCCCGGCCGCCTTCTTCGCCTGGAACCCAGGCTTGCAGAATGGCATTGGTTTTATCCACCAGCGCCGGAATGGAAACCGGCCGCCCGCTGACGAGTACCAGCGCCACAGGCTTCCCGGTTGCGATGACTGCTTTCGCCAGTTTTTCCTGGACGCCGGGCAGCCCCAAGTCGGTAGTATCACGGAACTCACCGGTCGTACACAAAGGGGAAAGCCCGGAGACATTGCCAAGCACCAGGATGACGGCATGCGCTTCGCTGGCGGCTTGAACAGCCTCAACAAAGCCGCTTTCGTCTGACGATGAAATGTCGCAGCCCGCGGCGTATCGCACGTCGGCAGCTGGCGAAACTATACGCTTGATTCCTTCCAGGATCGTCGGCATGGCAACATCCAACCGCTGCACATCCTGCAGGCTTCGATGTTGGAATGCCGAGTCGGGGGGCGGCATGAAAGCGAGCAGTTCGGCCGTGGCGGTGAAGGAGTAGTCGCCCACCAAGCAGCGGCTGGAATCGGCGTTGGGTCCAATGACCGCTAGTTTGCCGATCGATTTGCTCAACGGCAGCAACCCGTCATTCTGCAGCAGCACCATGCTCTTGCAGGCGATTTGATACGCCAGTGCCCGGTTTTCCAGGGTTTCGAAAACTTCCAGGACCTTACCCTCGTCCACGTACGGGTCATCGAACAAGCCCAGCTCGAATTTCTTTTGCAGGTGGCGGCTGACCGCAAGATCGAGGGTTTCCAGCGAGATTTCACCAGCTTTTACGGCTTCCATTAAATCATCACCGTAGCAGGTGACGGATGGCAGTTCGACATCGATGCCGGCATGCAGCGCCTTTACCGCGGCTTTCCGCCTGGTCTCTGCGGCATAATGATAGTTGTGGATCATCACCACGGCCTCGTAATCCGAGACGACTACCCCGTCGAATCCCAGGGTGTCGCGCAGCAGGTCGGTTAAAATATTCCGCGATGCCGCCACGACTTCGCCATCAAGTTCGGGGTAGGCGTTCATCATGGAGGCAAGGCCTGCATCGCGAATGGCAGCCTGGAACGGCGCCAGGTATACATCCCACAGGTCGCGGCGGCCTAAATGCACCGGCCCGCAGTTCAAACCCCCCTGCGAGAACGAATGACCCACAAAGTGTTTGCCGGTTGCCATCACACCTTTCGCAAGATCATCTCCCTGCAGCCCTTTGATATATTCCACGCCGAACTGGCTGACCAGGGTGGGGTCTTCGCCAAAGGTTTCCTCCACCCGTCCCCAGCGCGGATCGCGGGCAACATCCAGAACCGGTGCCAAACCCTGCTGAGCGCCAATGGCGCGTGTCTGTCTGGCAATCATGACGGTCATTTGCCCGGCTAGTTCCGGTTGGAAGGTGCTGGCAAGACCGATCATCTGGGGGAAGATGGTCGCGCCGGGGGTCATCAATCCGGAGCAGCATTCCTCATGCACAATGGCCGGTATGCCCATCCGGGTGTTTTCTTTCAGGAAGCGCTGCACGGTGTTGGCTGAGGCGGCTGCCTCGCGGGGGAGCAGATAATTGGCACCTCCATTGCGGGTAATTTGACCAATACCGTGGCCAAGTTTTGCCTCGATTTTATTAAGATCGAGCTTTCCCTGAGTCTGCAAGTCGTAGACCCAGTAGGCCTGAAGCTGTGCCAGCTTTTCTTCCAGGGTCATTTGCGCCAGCAGACTGCTGACTTGCTGTCTGATCTTGCCCAAGTTCGATCGGGAAGTCATGGTACTCCTTGGTTGCGGGGTGAAATTACCGTGTGCCGAGTAGAATATCGATGGTGAGCTGGTCCAATCGTTCGTATTTCAAACCGCGGCTGGCAATCGCGGTGCGGTCAAAGTGGCGCGCTTTGAGGGATTTGGCTTTTTCAGATGAATACTTGCCCAGGAATGGAGCCACAGTCGGGTCTTCGGCGGTGATTTCTGCCAGCAGAGCTTGAATCTCGGGGTCAGCGTTAAACTGAGCGGCCTTCTCCTTCAAAATCAAATATGTGCGCATGCAGCCGCGGGCGAAATCCTTCACGCCCTCATAATCCTCGGTCCGGTACGCGTGAGCATCGAAGTGGCGCGAGCCAGGGTAGCCAACATCTTCCAGGAATTTGACCAGGTAGAAGGCGGCTTTAATGTCGCGCGAGCCAAAGCGCAGGTCCTGATCGTAGCGTCCGGGATACTGATCGTTTAAATCGATATGCCAAAGCTTACCAGCGTCCCAGGCCTGGGCGATCCCGTGCATGAAATTGATGCCCGCCATGTGTTCGTGTGCCACCTCGGGGTTTAATCCGACCATATCCGGGTGATCCAGGGTGTTGATGAAGGCCAGCATATGCCCGGTGGTCGGGAGGTAAATGTCGCCGCGCGGCTCATTGGGTTTGGCTTCCAGGGCGAATTTGAGATCGTACCCGTTATCCAACACATATTCCGACAGGTAGTTCAAAGCCTCGCGATAGCGGCGCAGGCCTTCCATCGCATTCTTACTGGAATCGGTTTCCGTGCCTTCGCGCCCGCCCCAGAAGACATAAATTTTGGCGCCAAATTCGACGCCCAGGTCGATGGCTTTCATTGCTTTCTGGAATGCGAATGCGCGCACTTTTGGATCATTGGAGGTAAAAGCGCCGTCCTTGAAAATCGGATCGAAGGCCAGGTTGGTGGTCGCCATCGGCACCACAAGACCGGTATCATCCAATGCTTTGCGGAAATCCCTTTTGATCGCTTCAGCCTCGGCGGGGGAAGCATCGATGGGGATAAAGTCGTTGTCATGATAATTGACACCATAGGCGCCGACTTCGCCCAGAAGATATACCAGTTCCGCGGGTGTCTTGGGGTTTCGCACGGGGCCGCCAAAAGGGTCGCGGCCGGTTGAGCCGACGGTCCAAAGACCGAAGGTGAATTTATGCTCGGGTTCAGGGGTATAGGCAGTCATTGCAAATCTCCTTTATTGTAGATAATTATTCATTTTTAAACGCCCAGGAAATCGCGGGCGAGGGATCGCACGGAGCGGATTTCTCCGGTCGAAAGCGAAGCAAATTCGCTGTTTTCGCGGGCGGTGTTCGCGTTTTCAACAATGACGATATTCGCGTCCTGGCTGAGAATGATGGTGTGCCAGGTGTTCTGTTTAACATTGTAGATTTCACCGGTGTTCATGGCAACCGGCAATATTTCTCCGACGTCCGGAAGGTTGCCGCCGAGAACCAGCATAGCCATGCCCTGAGTTAGAATGAAGACTTCATCGGTGGCTGTATGCCGTTCCATCTCATCCAGCTTATCCGGGTGGAGTTCATCCATGTAGCGCAGCACGGCTACCCGCCAGGTCTCGAAAGAAACCAAGGGTTTGTAACCCTCACCAGAATAGTTTTTTACCTCGAATAATTCTGTTTCCAAAGAAGCTCCTTCAGGCGCAGGCATTGATGATAATTCCTGGCAGATTCATAGCCAGTCCAGCCATTCGACCGGTTGGCTGCCGCCTCACCCGAGAGTAACCAGCAAGCCCGTAAAATGTTGGACAGTCTGCGCATATAACAGAACCTTTCATCAAAGAGATTCGAACGAACGAAGGATGACCCGCACCGTGACATTTTCAGTCCCAATCGGAGGCGGAGCGATGAGGTTTCCCTGAATTGGGCTGCCGTTGACCTCAAGCTGAGCCTGGTTCCCCGCCCCTTGCCGCTCAACGGATATGGTGTAGCGGACCCCGCGGAAAAATCGCTCGGCTGTAAATCCGGTCCATGCGATGGGAATCACCGGCTGAATGATCAAGCCATCATAATCCGGGCGGATGCCGAGGATCCACTGGGTGATAGCCACATAGTTATAGGCGGCGGTACCGGTCAGCCAGGAGTTCTTGGCCTCACCCGGGGTGACCGCTTCCTTGCCGGCAATCATCTGGGCATAAACGTACGGCTCACAGCGGTGTAAATCGCTCAAATCCTCACGCCTGGAGGGGTTGATGCGCGAGTAAACCTCGAAAGCACGGTCGCCCCTCCCGACCATGGCTTCGGCGATCATGATCCAGGGGTTGGTGTGGCAGAAGACGCTGCCATTCTCTTTGTATCCGGGCGGGTAGGATGAAATCTCGCCGAGGTGCAGGTAGTAGTGGGTGTACGCTGGATGCAGTAGAACAATGCCGTGGGGGGTATCCAGCCGCCGTGCGACCGAATCGAGCGCTTGGACAGCACGCCCATCGTCGATACCCATGCCGGCCATCACACACATGCCCTGCGGCTCGATGAAGATCTGCCCTTCCTGGCAGGTGCTCGAGCCGACTGGATCGCCAAAATTGTCATATGCCCGCCGGAACCATGCCCCGTCCCAACCAGCCGACGTGATAGCGGCTTCCATTAAGAGCCTTGATTCACGAACCTTTTGGGCAGAATCCGCTGAATCGAAGCGGGAGCTGATGGCTTCCATTTCTTTACTGGCCAGC
>JAJZTR010000065.1 GCA_021848775.1 Chloroflexota bacterium
GTAACCGAAAAGGTGGGAAAAACTGGCGTGGTGGGAATGATGACCGGTGATGAATCAGGTCCCACGGTTATGTTGCGGTTCGATATGGATGCGCTGCCAATTGTGGAAGAAACGGGAACGGACTACGCCTCTCAAACACCGGGTGTAATGCATGCCTGCGGGCATGACGGGCATGTGACCATCGGGTTAACAGTGGCAAGACTATTGGTGCAGCAAAAATCGAACTTGAAGGGGAATGTCAAACTTGTGTTCCAACCGGCAGAGGAGGGATTGGGCGGCGCTGCCGCGATGATCGAGGACGGAGTTTTGGAGTATCCGCGACCGGATGCAGTATTGGGATTGCATTTATGGAACGATCATCCAGTGGGGTGGGCGGCGGTTACAGCCGGTCCATTCATGACCGGGGCAGACATGTTTCGGATCAAAATTACCGGTAAAGGCGGTCATGGCGCGATCCCCAATGAAACCATCGACCCGCTGATAGCCGGCACCCAGGTGGTCTCAGCGCTTCAAAGTGTGGTCTCAAGAAATATTTCCCCCTTCGACTTTGCCGTTGTCAGCATAACAAGGTTTCAGGCGGGGACATCCTTCAACATCATTCCGAGCGAGGCTGAGCTTTTGGGGACCGTACGCACCTTCAAGTCAGATGTTAGGGTGAAGGTTCATGACCGGATGTTGGCAATTGTAGAATCAGTTTGCACCGGGATGGGCTGCCGGGGGGAAATTGAATTTTTTGATATAACGCCGCCGGTTGTCAATGCGGAGTATGTCACGGGTATTGTGCGGGATGCGATCGTAAATGTGATCCCCGAGATGAAAATCGATTCGGCCTTCCAAGGGTCAGCTTCAGAAGATATGGCATTGTTTCTGCAAGAGGTTCAGGGCTGCTTCTTCTTCATCGGCAGCGGTCCAGTTGATTCAGAGAAGCGCTTTGGGCACCACCATCCAAAGTTCGATATCGATGAGGATGTGCTGCCTCAAGCCGCCGCTATTATGACCCAGGCAGCGATTAATCTACTGGATTCGCTTGCTGCAACTCGTTAATTGACGTAAAAGCTAATATCCACTCAATAGCTTATCGAACGCTGAAACTCCTTTTTTTCAGGTATGAAGGTCATAATTGACGCGGCATTTTCTGTGTGCTATAATGACTAGGAGTGATTAATCTGATTAATCAAATTATTTATTTCGTACTGATAGAGTATGCTACCGAGAAGAAATTCCCCCGAAAGCTTGTCTGAATTCCTGAATTACCTTGCAAAGACAGATTGCGATGGTGGATGCGAGCGAATTCCACCTCTGGCACAATTGAGTCAACAGCTAAATATCAGCGTTGCCAGTCTGCGTGAGCAAATGGAAGTGGCAAAAGCAATGGGGCTGGTCGAAGCGCGCCCCCGGACTGGCATACGCAGACTGACCTATACCTTTCGACCGGCGGTTGTGCAAAGTTTGGCCTACGCGCTGGCAATCAATCCAGAAACTTTTAACGCGTACGCCGATTTACGCAGCCATATCGAAGCCGCCTACTGGTACCAGGCGGTAAATTTGCTTAACGAACAAGATCATCAGGATCTGCGGGAATTAATTACCCGCGCATTTGACAAACTTCACGGTCAACCTGTGCAAATCCCCCATGCCGAGCACAGGGAACTCCATCTAGCCATTTACAAACGCTTGAATAACCCTTTTGTGACCGGGCTGCTCGAAGCATTCTGGGAAGTATACGAAGTTTTTGGGCTGGATGTATATTCGGACCTGGCATACCATGAACGGGTTTGGGACTACCATGCACGGATGGTTGAAGCTATCTGCAATCGAAATGTTACCGTGGGTTATGACGCGCTGATGGAACATATGGATTTGATTTATCAACGTGAGAAAAAGCCTGTTTCGCAGGCATTCGAATAACCGCGATTATTACCGCATCACCAGTCAAGGAGTAATCATGTCTCAATCACAGCCTGCTGCAGATCAAATAGCACAAAGTGCGGGCGAAAAGGTTATCAACAACTTTTGCATGACTTTCAGCACAATCAATGGCTCAGGAAGCGCAACAGCCAATATGATTTTGCTAAAGTCACTCTTCCGGATGGGAATCACGGTAAGCGGCAAGAATATTTTTCCATCCAATATTCAAGGTCTGCCAACCTGGTATTCCATACGTTTGAGTAAAGACGGATACCTGGCGCGGGTTGAAAAAGATGACATTGTGGTTGCCATGAACCCGTCCACCATAGCCACTGAGATTGATTTTATGGTGCCCGGTGCAGCATTATTCTACGCGGATGATATCAAGGTAGATATCCCGCGCAAGGATATCGTGCTTTATCCAATGCCGGTGCGTAAACTAATCAGAGAAGCAGAGGTAGCGCCCAACCTGCGTGATTATGTTGCCAATATGGTTTATGTAGGCATGGTTGCCCAGATGATCGGTATTGACATGGATGCGATATATCAAGCCCTTGATTCTCAATTCAAGGGGAAAAAGAAGGCTGTTGAGTCTAACTGGGCGATCATCGAGGCGGCGGCAAAGTGGGCTTCTGAAAACCTGGTTAAAACTGATCCATACTATGTCGAGCGAATGCCAGCGTTCAAAGACACCATCATGATCGATGGGAATACGGCATCAGCGCTGGGTTCTATTTATGGCGGGGTGCAGTTCACAGCCTGGTACCCGATTACTCCGGCCTCCAGCCTGGCAGAAAGTGTTATCGAGTATCTGCCGCAGCTGCGTAACGACCCGGCGACCGGTAAGTCAACCTACGCTGTCGTTCAGGCTGAAGATGAATTGGCTGCCATAGGCATGGCGATAGGGGCTGGATGGGCCGGATTGCGGTCGATGACCTCGACTTCAGGGCCGGGGATCTCTTTGATGGGTGAATACCTTGGTCTGGCGTATTATGCAGAAGTGCCGGTGGTGGTGTGGGATGTTCAACGGGTTGGCCCATCTACGGGTCTGCCGACCCGGACTGCCCAGGGAGACCTGACGCAAATCAATTTCCTTAGCCATGGTGATACGCAGTTTGTCATACTGCTGCCCGGTGATGCCTCCGAATGCTTCGAATTTGGCTGGAAGTCCTTCGATATTGCTGAACGGCTGCAGACGCCGGTCATGATCCTGACTGATCTCGACCTCGGGATGAACACTCATATGGTGCAGCGCTTTGACTATCCCGATCAACCCATGGACCGTGGGAAGGTACTTTGGGAAGAGGATATTCAAAAATTGGTGGAAAGCGGGCAGGGTTGGGCTCGCTACAAGGATGTGGATGGCGATGGCATTCCATATCGCACCGTCGCCGGAAACCGGCACACCAAAGCCGCTTATTTTGCCCGCGGCACCGGGCACGATGAATTGACACGCTACTCTGAGGATCCGCATGTGTGGGAAAGCGGGATGAACCGTCTTAAGAAAAAAATCGACGGAAATAAGCAACTTTATCCAAAGCCGGTAATTCAAACGATGAAAGGTGCGCGGTTTGGGATCATCAGCTACGGATCGGCTGACCCCGCCATTGCTGAGGCGCGTGACATGCTGGCTGAAATGGGTATTCCAACGGATTATCTGAGGGTGCGCTCAATCCCATTTCATGATGAAGTATGCGATTTCATGCATGAACACGAAAAAATCTATGTGGTTGAAATGAATCGCGATGGTCAAATGCGCCAACTGCTGGCAATAGATTTTTCGGACTGCGGTGGAAAAATGGTGCAAGTGTCGCATATCGACGGGATGCCATTATCCGCTGCCTGGGTCAGGGATTCTATCCTGGCGAAGGAGGAGAAATAAGATGGCCACTCAAACGGCTGTAAATTTAGCGGGTTTAACCCGTAACGAATATAAAGGATCGCCGAGTACCTTATGCCAGGGCTGCGGTCATAACTCGATTTCGAGCCAGATTGTCGCTGCCTTGTATGAACTTAATATCGTTCCCGAAAATGTGGTCAAATTTAGCGGTATCGGCTGCTCCAGTAAAAGCCCGACTTATTTCCTAAACCGCTCTTTTGGGTTCAACGGTCTGCATGGACGGATGTCTTCGCTGGCCACTGGTGCTATGTTTGGGGATATCACCCTCAAGGGCATCGGCGTTAGCGGCGATGGCGATACAGCCAGCATCGGGATGGGCGGATTCAAACATATGATGCGCCGCAATGTGCCCATGGTGTACATAGTTGAGAATAACGGCGTCTATGGCCTGACCAAAGGCCAATTCTCAGCTACAGCAGAGAAAGGTTTGGAGCTTAAACGCCAGGGAAGAAATGTGTTCGGGCCGGTGGATATCTGCATGGAGGCGCTGGCGTCGAATGCCACTTTTGTTGCACGTTCTTTCGCCGGTGATCCAAAGCAGGTGAAGGAAATCCTCAAAGCAGCCTTCAGCCACAGCGGCCTGGCTGTTATTGACATCATCAGCCCCTGCGTGACGTTTCACAACAAGGAAGATTCATTTCATTCTTATACCTGGGGGAAGGAGCATGAATCACCGCTGCACGATATTACCTATGTCCCTCCCCGGGATGAGATTTTCATCGAGGATTACGATGAAGGTACCACCCAGGAAGTGACCCTGCATGATGGGGCAACGCTGGTGTTAAAGAAGCTGGAAAAAGATTATGATCCATGCAACATTTACGATGCTTACCGGGTTATCGAAGAAGCTGAACGCAACCGCTGGTTGTTAACCGGCATTTTCTATATTGAGCCGGACGCTCTGACACTTTATGACAATCATAATCTGGTCGAAAAGCCGCTTAATCGGTTAACCCCCGATGAACTGCGTCCTGGTGCGGAGACACTAGACCATTTGATGGATGAGTTTGCCAGATAAGCAAAATTGTGGGAATAAAATCTGTAACAAGAGAGCCGAATTGGCTCTCTTGTTCTTAATTTAAGCACCTATTGATAATCCGGTCGACATCATGTGTTGTCGCCCAGCACAACAGGATGTCGTGGATCTCGGATCCATTCAGACCAGGAGCCGGCGTATAAGCGGGCTATGGGCAGACCGGCAACTTCCATTGCCAGCAAGAGATGGCAGGAAGTCACACCTGAGCCGCAGTAGACGATCACCTGCGCGGAGCGATTGTCACCGAGCAGGGTGAGAAACTCATTTTTTAAAGTATCCGGCGGCAGCCATAGCCCATCCGTGCCAAGATTGAGCTGATGAAAACGGTTGACAGCTCCGGGAATATGCCCGGCAACTGGATCCAATGGTTCAACATCTCCGTGAAATCGCTCCGGCGCGCGCGCATCGATCAAAATTGAGCGGGACTCTCCTACAATATTTTCCATTTCAGCAGTCGTGACAACCATCGAGGGATCTGGAGTGCCGGTGAATACCCGATTGGGGTTTGTGTAATTGCCGCTGCTGACGGGGTAACCACTGGCGGTCCAGGTGGAGAAACCGCTGTTTAAAACAGCAACTCTGGTGTGCCCATAATATTTCAACATCCACCACAGGCGGACAGCGAAACTGCCGCCAGACGTATCATAAACCACGACCTGCCGGGTGGAATCGATACCCAGCCGGCCAAGGGCTTCTTTGAAAGTCTGAGGGGCAGGCAGTGGATGCCGCCCATTGGATTCGGTGCGCGGACCGGAAATGTCATGGTCGAGGTGCGCATAAACCGCGCCGGGGATGTGACTCTGCTGGTAATCAGCTAATCCCCATTCGGGGTTTGCCAGATCGAAACGGCAATCGACAATCACCCAATCTGGATTGTTAATATTCGAAAAGAGTTCATGAACCTCGATAAGTTGCGTATAGTCAGTTGTTTGCATAGGTTGTAGGCATGGAAAGTTATAAAGTTAAACGGTATAAACGATGACGTTTGTGAATGTGAACACCTGCGTTCATCAAATCTGAAAAGCTGTTGAAATTCCGTTCATCGACCTGGATCATTTCAGCGTATTCGGCATTGGCGTCTCGCAGCGTCCGTTCCACCTCGGCATACAGCAGGATGTTCCCACCCCGCCCCTGGTATTGAGGCAGCATCCCCAGGCCGTTTAGATCGATGCGCCGGGTGGTTCGCATTTCACGGAGGACTATCAGCCAGCCAAAGGGCCATAAGCGGCCTTTGGTCTTTTGCAGTGCCCGGTTGATATTTGGATATCCCAGCAGGAATCCGGCGATGTCATCCCCTTTTACGATAATTTTAATCAAGTGCGGATCAGCAATTTGGTAAATATTCTTAGCCATCAATTCAAATTCTTCAGCGGTGGTCGGAAAGTAGTTCGGATTCTCCAAAAAAGCTTCCTTGTACACCCGATCCACCTTGGGTATCCATAGTTTTAGCTCGCGTTTGGTTTTGAATTTCAGGACTTTAAGATTTCCTTTTTCCGCCACCTTATCAGCAGCGATGAAGAATTTTTCTGGTAAGGCATCTGCCGGCACCATGTAACCCGAGAGAATATCGGCCTCTTTGACGAATCCATACACTTCGAGCAGGTTCTGGTAATAGGGGAAATTGAACGGTATCGAAACTGCCGGTAAAAGATCAAATCCTTCGACCAGCAGCCCGAATCCCTGCGACCGCAGGAATCCGCGTGGACCCAAAATGGACTGAACCCCTTGAGATCGAGCCCAGGCTGCGGCTGAATCTAACAATCCATGCGCCACTTCCCGGTCATTGATCAGGTCAAAGTGCGAGAAGAAACCTACTTCTTGTTTATAGTGCTGGCTATAGTTGCGATTGTGGAGTACCGCAATTCGTCCGACAACCTTACCTTCTTTTTCGGCAAGGAAAAAAGCGGCTTTCGAATGGCGGTAGTATGGGTGTCGTTTTTGATCGAAAACCAGTCTGGCAGCCGACCTGATTTCCGGCACCCAGTAGGGGTTGTCGCGGTACAGCGCGTGCGGAAAATCGATAAAGCGATTTACATCGCGGCGGTTATTCGGATCGATATTTCGTATAACCATAAATGCCTGTTGTGTAATTGGGATGACTGCGATGGATCTGACCAGGTATCATCTATGTCCATTCGCCGACCGTATATAGCAAGGCGAAATTGGGCAATCGGGCGGTGCCCACCGGAAAGCCTGAAATTACCACGACCTGCTGCCCGGATTTAATTCCGGTCGAAGAGAGCAGGGCAGCCTCGACACTGGAAATCATTGATTCGACAGTGGACGAGAAGGGCACAAGAAATGGAGTAACTCCCCAAAGGAGATTTAAACGGCGAAAAGTGGTTAAACTCGGCGTAAAAGCAAAAATTGGCACCGCGGGCCGAACTTTTGACATCAGCTGCGCAGTCCGACCAGTTTCGGTGAAAACAGTGATACCCGCCACGTTCCGGTCGTGCGCAAGGGTGCGGGCTGCTTCTGTCATCGAATAGGCGTCATCTTGATAGGGCTCGTCCAGTTCAGCTGGAGTTCGTCCGTATAAGCCAGCATTTGCTTCCGCTTCACAAACGATCAACGACATCATACTCACGCTTTCGACGGGATAAGCGCCGCTGGCTGTTTCGCCTGACAGCATAACCGCGTCCGTTCCGTCGAAAATGGCGTTTGCCACATCCGATGCCTCGGCACGGGTTGGGCGGGGATTGTTTATCATCGAATCGAGCATTTGAGTGGCTGTGATGACCAGTTTGGAGTGCCGGTTAGCCATGTTGATAATGTTTTTTTGGTAAATCGGAACCATCGCCGGTGAGGTTTCGACGGCTAAATCACCGCGTGCCACCATCACCCCATCCGCGGCATGGATGATTTCATGAAGATTATCCAAAGCTTCCGGCCGTTCCAATTTTGCGATGATGGGAAGAGGTGCCTGATTGGGTATCAGTTCGCGGATGATGGCACGGACATTCTCAACATCCTTATCAGTGCGTACAAAGGAGATTGCAATCAGATCCACGCCGTGCTGCAGGCCAAATTCGAGATCTGACCGGTCCTTGCTGGTGAAAGACTCGATGCCCAGGTCAGACCCGGGCAGGTTGACGCCTTTGTTGGATTTTAATGTGCCACCCAGAACCACCCTGGCAGTCACAGCCTCTCCCTTGACACTGGTGACTTCCATTTCCAAATTGCCATCGTCCAATAAAATGCGGCTGCCGGGTTTGACTCCGTGCGCCAGGTTCGGCACCTCCACTGGGATGCTGATAGATTTCAGGCCTGGATCGTCTGGTTTGGTGGATGGCAGTTTCGCAGTTGTCAGAATGACGGTCTGTCCAACCTCTAAATCGATCCCATCCTGAGGAAGCTTCCCAACCCGGAGTTTTGGTCCCTGCAAATCCTGCAGGATGGTAATAGGTTTATTCATCTCCTCAGAGAGCTTGCGAATCAGCTCGATGTTTTGAGCATGCTCAGCCTGAGTCCCGTGAGAAAAATTCAAGCGGGCAACATCGAGTCCAGCCTCGATAAGACGGCGCAGAATTGATTCATCCTGGCTGGCGGGGCCGATGGTTGCAACTATTTTGGCTTTACGAGAACAAATCATATCGTTCACTCGCATTCAACTTTTTATAGGCGCGGGCTGATTTTTACGGGAATAAAGGTCATTCAGACCGTGAATCCCTCCGCCAGGATTTGCCGCGGACGATCCGGATCTCCCGGCCTGGTGCGAAACGTGAGGAAAGGAGTGAGCGGATCAATCCATCATTAAGACGTCATAAATCCTGGGGATCGCCCAATCGATGGTTTCTTTGTCGATCACCAGCGGCGGCGCAAAACGGATGATATGGGAATGGGTTTCTTTGGCCAGGATTCCTTTTTTCTGGAGTGCTTCACAGAACCGGCGGGCGCCGCGTGCTTCCTGGTTGAGTTCGACACCGATCAGCAGACCTTTGCCGCGGACTTCTTTGACATGGCGGGATGGAATCTCCACCAGTCGTTCCATGAAATATTCACCCATTTCAGCCGATCTTTGAACAAGGTTTTCTTCAGCGATGACCTTAAGCGACTCGCGGGCAACAGCACAGGCCAGGGGGTTACCGCCGAAAGTCGAGCCGTGTTCACCGGGTTCATAGAGACCCAGGATGGCTTTATCCGCCAGCACGGCTGAGACAGGATAAAAACCGCCAGAAAGTGCTTTACCGATGATCGTCATGTCCGGGCGAACACCTTCATGTTCCGCCGCAAACAGTTTGCCGGTACGGCCGAGACCCGTTTGAATCTCGTCAGCGATGAACAGCACATTGTTTTTCCTACACAATTCACTGACTTTTCTCAGGTAACCGTCAGGCGGTATCAGCACACCGCCTTCGCCCTGGATGGGTTCGAGCATGACAGCGGCGGTATTGGGGGTGATAGCCTTTTCCAGCGCTCCGGCATCGCCATAAGGAACGGATTTGAAGCCTGGAGTAAAAGGTCCGAAAGCGTCCTTGTAAAGTGGTTCGCTCGAAAAGGAAATAATCGAAATGGTGCGGCCGTGGAAATTTCCATCCGCGACGATGATCTCAGCATCGAAGTGAGGAATCTTCTTTACATCATAGCCCCATTTGCGGGCGACTTTTAAAGCAGTTTCGACTGCTTCAGCGCCGCTGTTCATGGGGAGTGACATTTCATAGCCGGTCATTTCAGATAATTCTTTGTAGAACAATGGCAGCTGGTCGTTGCGGAAGGCCCGTGAAGTGAGCGTGACCTTTTCTGCCTGTTTTTGCAGAGCTTTTAATATTCTGGGGTGCACATGCCCCTGGTTCAAAGCCGAGTAGGCGCTCAGGCAGTCGAGATATTTGTTTCCTTCGACATCGTAAACCCAAACACCTTCACCGCGTTCGATAACTACGTCCAATGGGTGGTAATTGTGGGCACCGTACTTTTCTTCGATTTCTATTAATTCGTGGGTTAGCATTCAGACTTCTCCAGGTTTTATTATTGCAGCAAATGTACGAGAATCGCCTTTTGAGCATGCAGCCGGTTGTGTGCTTGCGGGAACAGACGCGAGTGTTCTCCATCGGCTACTGCGTCAGTGATTTCCTGCCCGCGGTGAGCCGGCAGACAATGCAGGACAATCACATCATTGCGTGCTTCCGAAACGAGCTGGTCATTGACCTGATAAGGTGGAAAAACCAATTCACGTTTCTTCGACTCAGCTTCCTGTCCCATACTGGTCCAGGTGTCAGTGTAAATCACGTGGGCGTCTTTAACAGCCGTGTGCGGATCGCGCAGGAAGGTTAATTTGGCGCCTGAATCAAAAGCGATTTCTTTCGCCAGATCAACCGCGGGTGAAAACATGTCGTAATCTGCTGGATTGGCGATGGTGAAATTGGCACCAAGTTTTGCGCAAATGTGCATAAGCGAAACAGCCACGTTGTTGCCGTCTCCAACGTAGGTAACATTCAGTCCTTTCAGGTTGCCAAACTCTTCCTGAATGGTGAGAGCATCCGCCATTGCCTGGCAGGGATGGTTATAATCGCTCAAGCCGTTGATGACCGGAATTGAAGACCATTGGGCAAGCTGCAGGATATGATCATGGGCAAAGACGCGTGCCATGATGCCATCCACGTATCCCGAAAGGACGCGGGACACATCGGCAATCGACTCGCGTTGTCCGAGACCAACCTCAGACGGGGAGAGATAGAGCGCATCTCCTCCGAGATGGCGCATCCCCATGTCAAAGCTGACCCTGGTACGCAGGCTGGGTTTTTGAAAAATCATGCCCAGAACTTTGCCTTTTAATAGAGGGGCATTGCCGCCGTTTTGATGCTCTTGCTTTAGTCGTACTGCCAGATTTAGCAGCTCCTGAACCTCGGAGGGAGAGTAATCGGCTACGGCGAGAAAATCTTTTTTCATATACGCTCCTGAACCTGTATGATGTTTTAAATAGGCGTCAGCCCAAGATAGTATAACATAGCGCATGGATGGAAATATTTTTTAATTCCTCCCTGCAGCCGTTGATGCCGCCTCTGGTGAAGGGAAAAATGGTCCTAATTATTGGTTTATAACCATGCCTATCAGGTAAAATTAGCATCATAAATCAATAATCATAAATAGGATTGGCCTATGACCGCTCATCGAAAATTTTCCATTTTTGCATGGTTCTTATTGGTGTATAACTTAATGGTCGTCGCCTGGGGTGCTTACGTACGCGCCACGGGTTCCGGGGCGGGATGTGGAGCACATTGGCCTTTATGCAACGGTGAAATCATCCCCATTGATCCGCAGTTGGAAACGATTATCGAATATTCCCACCGGATATCCAGCGGATTAACCCTGATATTTGTCGTCATTCTGTTTCTGGCTGCCAGGCATAGTTTTAAGAAGGGCAGCCTGGTTCGCAAGGGGGCATTCTTTGCTCTCTTTTTTACAATTACCGAGGCATTGGTAGGTGCCGGGCTGGTTCTTTTTGAACTGGTCGCGGAAAATACCTCGGTAACGCGTGCCCTGACCATGATTGTGCACCTGATCAACACCTACCTGCTGTTAGGGGCAATCACCCTGACTGCCTGGTGGTCAAGCAAAGGCGATACAGACCGCCTGACATGGCCTGGTGGCAGGGGGGTGGTGATGATCGTGGGGATGATCGGGTTCCTGGTGCTGGGCGCCAGCGGCGCTGTAACTGCCCTGGGCGACACGCTTTTCCCAGCCGCCTCTCTTGCTGAAGGAATCCAACAAGATTTTTCTCCGACCGCTCACTTTCTGGTCCGATTGAGAGTTCTCCACCCGGTCATCGCTTCCCTGATTGGTTTATACCTGCTGGTGGCTGCTGGATGGTTGAGATTGAAGGAGTCTCCGCCGATTTTGATACAAATGACTTCAATTCTAATCGGACTGTTTGCTCTTCAATTGGTGCTCGGATTAATTAATTTGATATTACTGGCGCCTATATGGCTGCAGCTGGTCCATCTGGTGGTATCGGATTTAGTCTGGGCCGCTCTGGTATTGACCACCGAAGTCGTCTTCGCCAGGTGGGACGGTTTTGAGCGTCTTGCTGACTATAGCATCAAGGTACCGGTAAAATAAGCTCCGCCCAAATATTCGCAGCAATGCGTAAAGGAACTTGATATCGCTACCGGGCAAGATCAAATACCTGCCGCGGGAGACGCCCGCCAATAGTTCTTCAGCGACTGCTTCCGGCTCCATTAAGCCGCCAACTTTGTTCAATTCCCGGGTTACAGCGGGCTTATATCGATCTTCATAGGCCAATTGCGGCGTATTGGTATCGGCAGGTATGACGAGCGAAACCTGAATCCCATGCGGTTTGAGCTCCATACGCAAGGCTTCAGTCAGGCCGTTGACTGCAAATTTCGAAGCCCCGTAAGCAGTGTACCCATAAATATTCATGATTCCGACACCTGAGGAAATATTCACGATCCTGCCGGATCCGCGGCGAATCATGCCAGGAACCAGTGCCTTCAGGACATAAACGGTTCCGTAATAGTTTATTTCCATATTCCAGCGGAAAATATCGGTGGAGAGCTTGTAAAATTCACCCGGGTGGGTGACGCCGGCACAATTGATTACAATATCCGGCAGTTCGCGGTCAAAAACCAGGGTGTGAAGGGCCTCGGCGATTTCTTCCTCATTGGAAACATCCGCGGAAATTATGTTAACAAAAGTCTCTTCACTGCGCTGTTCCAGAATTTCCAACTGCGCCTGTTCCAAAACATCTAAGCGACGGCTAATAATTGAGATATTAGCGCCTAACCTGGCAGCGCCTTTAGCCACTGCCAGACCAATGCCGGAAGATCCGCCGGTAATCAGCACATGTTTTTTTTGATATATATTTTTCATGATGCTAATGATGACCGCATGAGGAACAGGAACCGCCTGAGCAACTGTCGCAGCTCCCGGATGAAGTCACAGAACGACCATCAGAACTGGCATAAAAAACAGACAAGGCGCGTTTGGTATTCTTTCCAAGGCAGTTTTTGCAGGGGATGTCTGCGTCGGCATCTCTCATTGGGCGCAGTACCTCGAAGCGTACACCGCAATCCTGGCAAACATATTCATAAAGCGGCATTGATTGTCTCCGAAAGGGTGGGATTAATCAAATTATTGTAGCGTGTTCGTACTGGAAGGGTCAAGCAATTTACGATGGTTTTGGAAACCAAATCGCAGCGTGTACACGGCGATGCCGAAGGCGATGGCAACATTCAGCGAGCGTTTGTAGCCATGCATCGGGATGTAGAAGGACTGGTCGCAGAGGTCCAGGATCTCAGGGTCGATGCCGGTTACTTCATTGCCGACCGCCAGTACGGCAGGTTGGGACAGGGTTTCGGGCGGTAGATCGAAAATCGAAACCGCACCTCGCTGAATTTCAAGCGCCCATAATTGTAAACCCCGAGTTTTACAAGCCGATGCGGCTTGCACGCCGTTGGTATGATATTCCCAGGGAACCGAGAATTCAGCACCAAGGGCAACCTTGGAAATGCGCGGGTTGCCCGGCTGGGGTGTGATTCCGCAAAGATGGGCTCGCTGGATGCCAACACCGTCGGAGGTGCGCAACATTGCGCCGACGTTGAAGGTCGAGCGGATATTATCGAGCAGGACTTCCAGGTGCGAATTATCCGCTTGAGCAGACTGATGCAGATTGAAATCTGATACTTGCAGGCGGGTTGGAACCGGGTGAACCGGTGATTTGCAACGCGGGCAAAGCATGGGCTTCCCGGCATAATTCGCCGGGGCAGGGAAACGCAGCGTGCAATTCGGGTTGCTGCATTGGAAGAACTGCGACGATAAGGCTGCAGGAGATTCAGCGGAGGTCATGCCGGCTGTTTTTCTGTGCTAAGGATAAGCCGGGTACGAATGTACCGGGCAGAGAATGGATCGTAACCCAGAGCGGAAACAACCTCTTCGGGGCGCCCGGTCGCTGACTGGCGGGCAGAGAGTCGCAGGAAAAACGCGGGAGTATCAGAGTTGGGGCCTGAAATTAGCGATAACTCCTCAATCAACGGACGCAGATCGTATTCTTTGCCACGGCGGGAACGAATTATTTTCCCCGCTTCTAGCACGTTTGCTACCCGAGATTTGAGACCAGCAATATCCTGCGGATCCAGAAACTCGACCCGGTAATCGGAAGACACCACCTGTGTGCTAAGCGCTGGTCCGGCTGGATCTATGGAGTCAACCTGTAAAATGGAAATCCCTGGATAAGGCGCAGCCTGCAGTTGAGCGATTATAGTGGCAGGAGCAGCCTGGTCATTGTCGAGGTAAATGTCCAGCTGCTCATTAAGGGCAAGAAAACCGAGCGGCAGGGGGCATGCCTGCTGGATGCGCGCCTGCGGGTGAAATCCCTGGGAATATGCAACTGGCAGCTCTGCGC
>JAJZTR010000066.1 GCA_021848775.1 Chloroflexota bacterium
GGGCAGCGGCTCGCCAGCTTCGGTCATTTCCGCCGACCAGGCTTCCCCGCCTACTTTGATGATCCCCTGGGGTTCGAGCGGCTGGGTGACGATGCCGGTTTTCCCCACCATCGATTCGCGGCCTGTGACCGGCGGCGCTTTCAATGCCCGAATAGCGTAACCGATGATTACCGAAAAGCTTACAGCCAGGAAGATGCCTGTACCCACCACCAGCGGGACGGAAATGGATGGGAACCCGGGCACACGCACAGAATTAAACAGAATTAACGAACCGGCAATGAAAGAGGCAACGCCAGCCGTGGTTAACGCTCCGTGGGTTGGCGCTTTGATGTCGATAATAAACAGGGCAAATGCCAGGACCAGGAAAATTAATCCGAATAAATTGACTGGAAGGATGCCAAACGAATAAACCACCAGAGCCAGTGAAACCACACCGATGGTACCGGCTACCCAGCCGCCAGGGGATGACATTTCGATCAATATCGCCTGTACGCCAATGGACAGCAGCAGAAACGCGATGTTCGGGTTGGACAGAAGAGAAAGCGCGCTTTCCACAAGGGTTAATGGAATTTCGCGGGTAACCGCATTATGGGTCTGTAGTGTGATTTCTTTATCCAGCACATAAACCACCCTGCCGTCCAACTGGCGAATAAGATCATCGAGATCGGTTGCTATAAAATCGACTAACCCGATCGCCAATGCCTCGGTAGACGAGACGGCCTTTGCGGATTCAATGGTTTGTTCGGCTAATTCCACTGCCTCGGGAGGGCGGTTTTCTGCCAGCGACCGCACTGTAGCCCGCAGGATCTCCTTTTCCTTTGCTTCCAAAGTTTCACCGATATCTTCCCCCTGCGAACCTACCGGGCTGGCGGCTCCGATTGTCGTCTCCGGTGCCATAGCTGACGCGTGCCCTGCCAGGGTGATTATGGTCCCGGCACTGGCTGCCATCGCACCTTGCGGCGAGACATAAACGATAATCGGGATGTCGCTGTTTCGGATGACCTGGACGATGGAATTCATAATGGTGATGCTGCCGCCAGGGGTATTTAATTGCAGAATGAGCATCTCAGCTGAGTCGGAGCGCGCAATATCCAGGCTGCGCTCAATTGAACTGATCATCACCGGGGTTATTGGGCCTTCAGCTTTTAAAACCAATATTTCAGGGTTATTTGAATTTTCTTGTGCCTGGACGGGCTGAACCAGCCAGAGGACAGCCAAGATTAATACAGCCAACCTCAGGATCCACAGGGTGCTGGTTTTTTTCATGAAATCCTCCTGGGGGCAAGATCTCCTTGCGACCACAATCTTATTATAGCCTGTCAGGGGTGAAAGCGAACATTTCGGTGGTGTGTGCTCCTGCCAACGCATATAAAAAACCGACAGTTCGTTAATATTGTTCTTGTAATTTTGGATTATCGTTAGTTTATAACAATACCCTTCCCAAGGGAGGGAAAGGAGATTTAACATGTCAAAAATTATTGGTATAGACTTAGGAACCACAAACAGTGTGGTGGCGGTGATGGAAGGCGGTTCGCCGACTGTAATCACTACAGCCGAGGGATCGCGTTTATTGCCATCTGTGGTCGCTTTTAATAAGAATGGAGAGCGCCTGGTAGGGCAGACTGCTAAACGACAGGCGGTCATTAACCCTGAGAATACGATCTATTCGATTAAACGGTTTATGGGCCGTCATTTCGATGAGGTGGAAGCCGAGCGAAAGAACGCGCCTTTCCAGGTTGTTCGCGGTGCCACTGGAGATGCCCGGGTGAAAATTCCGGTCAACAACCGCGAATACACCCCGCAGGAAATATCAGCCATGATCCTCGGCAAGCTCAAGGCTGACGCTGAAGCCTACCTGGGCGAACCCGTCACGCAGGCTGTGATCACTGTCCCGGCGTACTTCAATGACAGCCAGCGCCAGGCTACCAAGGACGCCGGCAAAATTGCCGGTTTGGAAGTGTTGCGCATCATCAACGAGCCAACAGCTTCTGCGCTGGCGTACGGACTGGACAAGAAGAAAAACGAAAAAGTCCTGGTCTTTGACCTGGGTGGCGGTACCTTCGACGTTTCCATCCTGGAGGTAGGTGACGGCGTATTCGAAGTCAAATCGACCTCTGGAGATACCCACCTGGGTGGTGATGACTGGGATCAGCGCATTGTCGACTGGGCAGTTGAAACTTTCCAGAAAGAACAGGGCGTTGACTTGATCAAAGACCGTCAGGCGTTGCAGCGGTTACGCGAAGCAGCTGAAAAGGCAAAAATCGAGCTTTCCACTATGATGGAAACTGAAATTAATTTGCCCTACATTACAGCTGACGCCAGCGGTCCGAAACATTTGCAAATGCGCCTGACCCGCGCTCATTTTGAACAGATGACCACCGATCTGGTGGAACGGACACGCAAGCCGTTCGAAACCGCATTAAAAGATGCCAGACTCAAATCAAGCCAGATCGATGAGGTCGTTTTGGTGGGTGGTGCAACCCGCATGCCCATGATTCAGGAATTGGTACGGCAGCTTACCGGCAAAGAACCCAACAAGAGCGTCAATCCTGATGAGGTCGTAGCCGTTGGTGCCGCCATTCAGGCAGGGGTGCTGGGTGGTGAAGTGAAGGATGTGCTTCTCCTGGATGTAACGCCATTGACGCTTGGTGTGGAAACACTGGGCGGCGTAATGACACCGGTGATCGAGCGCAACACCACCATTCCCGCCAAGCGGTCGCAGGTGTTTTCGACGGCCGAGGACAACCAATCTGCTGTTGACATTCATGTACTGCAGGGTGAACGGACCGCAGCCACTGATAACATATCTCTGGGGCGCTTCCGTCTGGACGGCATCCCTTCAGCTGCGCGCGGAACGCCGCAAATCGAAGTCACCTTCGACATGGACGCGAACGGTATTCTCAACGTGACCGCAAAAGATCAGGCTAGCGGACGCGAGCAGCGCGTCACCATAACCGCCTCAACCAACCTCTCACGCAGCGATATCGATCGCATGGTTGACGAAGCGAAGCAGCATGAAGCCGACGACGCCCGCCAACGCGAGCTGGTCGAAGCACGCAACCTGGCCGACAACCTGATTTATCAGATTGAAAAAGCGCTTAATGAAAAAGGTGCAGCGGTGACTTCCGACCTGCGCGGTGAAGCTGAAAGCGCTGTCAACCAGCTCCGGCAGGCTGCCACAGGCAATGAAACCAACCGGATCCGGTCTTTAACGGAGCAAGCCCATCAAATTCTGAGCCGAATCCAACAAACAGGAGCCGGGGCTCCTTCGGATAATGGTCACCATGTTGATCAAACCCCTGAAGGCGAGGTCGTCGAAGGCGACTTCAAGGATGCCTAAGTGGGATTAAAAAAAGGTGGCAGTTCATGGTGAACTGCCACCTTTTTCGATTCAATATTATTTTCGATCAGCCTGCAACCAGGGTGCCGCGGTTCTCTCCCAGCAGCGCCAGGCGCAGAGCATCGGGATCCCATAAATTGAGAACCAGGATGGGCAGCTTATTCTCCATGCACAAGGTGATGGCGGTACTGTCCATCACTCCCAGACGGAGATTGATGGTCTCGATATACGATAAATGGTCGAACTTCACCGCGTTGGGGTTTTTAATGGGATCGCTGTCATACACCCCATCCACTTTGGTAGCCTTGATCAGCACATCCGCGTCAATTTCACAGGCTCGCAGGGCCGCGGTGGTGTCGGTGGAAAAGTATGGATTGCCGGTTCCACCGCCGAAGATCACGACCCGGCCTTTTTCAAGGTGACGGATGGCCCGCCGCCGGATGTAAGGTTCTGCTACAGAGCGCATTTCGACTGCCGATTGCACGCGGGTAACCACGCCGATCGATTCAAGGGCATCCATCAAAGACAGAGCATTCATCACAGTCGCCAGCATGCCCATATAATCTGCTGTCGCGCGATCCATACCCAGTTCGTCGCCGGTCTTTCCGCGCCACAGGTTGCCCGCCCCAATAACAATGGCAACATCCACGCCCATTTCACGCACTTCCCGAACGCGTTCGGCAATAGCGCGTGCGCCGATTGGATCGATCCCAGTTCCCTGGGGGGGTGATAGCGCTTCTCCACTAATCTTTAGCAAAATGCGGTGGTATTTAAGGCCGTCCATTAAAGCTCCTTGGCTGTGATCGGGTAGAAAAAAGCCAACCGCGAGGTTGGCTTTTGGAAATTACTCTTCGCTTGTTGTTTCACCCAGAGCCCAACGTGCAAACCGCCGGATGACGATGTTTTCGCCGGTTGAAACGATAGTCTCATTCAGCAAATCCTGAATGGTCTTGCTGTCGTCGCGAATATATTTCTGGCGCAGCAGGACGAATTCATCCTTGAACTTGGTTATTGATCCTTCAACAATACGCGGAAGGATGGCATCCTTTTTGCCTTCTTCACGGGCTTTGGCTTCAGCGATTTGTGCCTCGTGATCCAGGACATCCTGCGGGACATCTTCTTCTTTGATGAACATCGGGGAGGTGGCAGCAATTTGCAGAGCGATTTCATGTGCAAATTCGCGGAATTTGTCACTGCGGCCGACAAAATCGGTTTCGCAATTCACCTCGACCATCACACACACACGTCCGGAACCATGCGAGTAAATATCGATTACACCTTCTGAAGCCTGGCGGGAAGCTCGTTTGGCAGCAGTCGCCAGCCCCTTCTCGCGCAGAAAATCGAGTGCTTTGTCGAAATCACCGTCAGCACTCTCGAGTGCCTTGCGGCAGTCCAGAATGCCTGCGCTGGTTGCTTCGCGCAGTTTTTTAATCATGTCGGTAGTAATTGTTGTCATTCCAATTTCCTCTGTGTCAGTCTCGATCGCTTCAATAGCAACCAGGTAAATTATTCACTCTTGTCGGTGGTCGACTCTTCGGTCTCGGTTTCCACCTCTACGGCCTCAGCTTTCACCGCTTTGGCCTTCTTTTTAACCACTTTGGTCTCAACTTCCGCTTCAACGACCTCAGGTTCTACTTCAATGGTCTCAACTTCCGCTTCAACGACCTCGGGTTCCACCTCAACGGTCTCAGCTTCCGCTTCAACGACCTCGGGTTCCACCTCAACGGTCTCAGCTTCCGCTTCAACGACCTCGGGTTCCACTTCAACTGTCTCAGCTTTCACAGCTTTCGCCCTGGTTTTTACCTCTTTGGTCTCGACTTCCGCCGCGACAACCTCAGCTTCCACTTCTTCAACCAGATCTACGCGACCGGTCAATTTGGCCAGGGTTGATTCGCCTAACAGGCTCTCATCATCAACTTCTTCTTCGAGCATCTGGCGGCGCGGTATGCGGGCGGCGGGGGCAGCCAAGCCGGCGGCTTCAGCAGACTCGGCTTCGCTTTCTTCGTCTTTACGCATGGCTTTACCTTCAAGCACTGCGTCGGCGACTTTACCAACCAGCAGTTTGATGGCGCGGATGGCGTCGTCGTTGGAGGGGATTACATAATCAACACCACCGGGATCGCAATTTGTATCAACCAGAGCGATTACCGGGATGTCCTTGGAATTTGCTTCCAAAACAGCGGTGTCTTCCCGCATGACATCCACAATGAAGACCAATTCAGGCAGACGCTTCATATTGCGAATGCCGTTCAAACGGATATTCAGGCGGGTGATTTCACGGTCGACCAGGAGCGCTTCTTTTTTGGTGATACGCTCGATCTCACCAGTCTCGTGCATTCGTTCGAGACGCTCCATTTCCTGGATGCGGTCGAAGATGGTGACCCAATTGGTGAGGGTTCCGGGGAGCCAGCGTTCGGTAACATAAGGCATACCGCAGCGCATGGCTTCTTCTTTGATGGTTTCCTGCGCCTGGCGCTTTGTGCCAACAAAAAGGACTGTCCCGCCTTCGGCGACAGTCTTGGAGATAAGCTGGTAGACCTGGGTGAGGGACTTAACCGTCTGCTGCAGGTCAATGATGTGGATGCCGTTGCGCTCGGTGAAGATATAGGGGCGCATGGCCGGGTTCCATTTGTTGGTCCGATGCCCGAAGTGGACACCACTTTCCAACAGTGCTTTCATGGAAATAATAGACGCCATTGTATTCAATTCTCCTTTGCGTTAGATCCTCCGCTCCCGTCATCCCATGCCTGAACCGTTGGTGCGGCACGCCAGGGCAGGTCGGGGGGCGTGTGTGATTGCTTTGCCAGTCGCAAAGCCGAACAATTCTAACACAGAATGATAAGAGAATCCAGAAGTTGGTGGGGAAAAATTTAATATTCAATACATGGCCTTCTGGTTTCCCTGTTCTGTTTCTCGGATCTCCTACATGGCCGGTAACTGTTTGTCAGACGGATTACAAACAAACCTATGGGTTGAAGTTTATGGCTGATGAATGTGAGGCTTTAATAAAATTCCAGTTAAATAATTTTACAAATATGATATTATTGGTTATAATATTCCCGTAGTCAACAAACAGACCAGCAAAGGAGATTTCGCCATGTCCGGTGACCATGAATGTGCTTGTGGTGGTTCGTGCGGCTGTAATTCAACAGAAGAGGAAGTGGTCGAACTTTCGCGCGACCAATATATCGTGCGGCTCGAGAATTACCTGCGGGATCTCAAAGCCGAAATTGTGATGGTGGAGCAGGAACTCGCTTCTCTGCGCGAGACAGCCTGAGATATTTAAAGGTTTTCGAACAAATTTATCGGTATGGATTACTTCAAATTTACCGGTACCAAACAGCCGCACACCACGGCTGTTTTAGTTTCCAAATCGGGTGAAGAATGTCAGATTCATCCATAATCATCGGGTGAGATTTGTTAGCCCCAAATATTATCTTTTTCTTAAGTTTCGGATAATTAAACTTTAACAAGTTGAAAATGGTATAATTCTTTTTGTTTGTGAAAAGTATTACTGGTGGAAAATCTATCTGAATTATTCCTTGGTGCTGACTTCTCATAAAAATAGCACACCGGTGATCTGGTCTGCCAGCCACCATGCTGGAAGATGCGTTCATGGGAACGCATTTTTTATAGAAAATATTAAGCGCCACAAATTTTTCTTCTCCATGATTCAGGCCGCCCTAAGAGGTGCCCCTAATGACAACACCAGATCTAACACTTCTACATGCTCCCAGCGTTTATGATTTTCGAAGGGAATCCATACTTTACGGACCGGTGAGTGATCTGGTTCCATCTACTCCAGTGTTTGAGATGTACCCGATTGGTTTTACAACCATGGCTGAATACCTCGAACGCCATGATATGCAAACCCGCATCGTCAACCTGGCTGTTCGCATGCTGGATGACATTAATTTCGACGTTGATGATTACCTAAAAAAACTCGATTCACTGGTTTACGGTATTGACCTACACTGGTTGCCGCACGCTCATGGTTCTATTGAGATTGCCAAAATTGTAAAAAAGCACCATCCAAAATCGCCGGTTCTGTTTGGCGGCTTTTCTTCGAGTTATTTCTATAAAGAATTAATTACCTACCCATCGGTTGACTTCATAATTCGCGGCGACTCGACGGAATACCCGCTTCTTTTGTTAATGCAATATCTGCGAGCGGGTGGTGAGACCCGGCCAAATCCCAATTCAACGGCCGCCAGCCTGCTCGAAGCGATTCCAAATTTGGTGTATAAAACCAGCGATGGTGAAATGCACGCCAACCCGATTTCATACAGCCCGGAAACGCTGGATGATTTGCTGATTGACTACACCCACGTGCTGCGTTCGGTGGTCCGCTACCGCGATCTGGCCTCGTACAAGCCGTTCCGCAATTGGATGAAGTATCCAATTACTGCTGCCCTGACTGTGCGCGGCTGCCGTTACAACTGTACAACTTGCGGCGGTTCTGCCTGCGCTTTCCGCTCAATTCACAACCGCCAACGCCCGGCTTATCGCTCTCCTGAACTTCTTGCCCAGGATATTCGCACAATTGGGCAATATTCCAAAGGTCCGGTATTCATCCTGGGAGATATCCGGCAGCCCGGCGAAGAATATACCCGCCGCTTTCTGAATGCCATCTCGGGGTTCAATAAACCGGTCTTCATCGAATTGTTCGATGCGGCGCCAAAGGAATTTTTCCAGGATGTTGCCAGAGCTATACCCAACTTCACCCTGGAAATATCGATGGAATCGCACGACGAACCGGTGCGCAAAGCATTTGGCCGTCCGTATACCAATGCTGAAATCGAACGCACCATGGATGATGCGCTCGAGGCAGGCTGCAAGCGCCTGGATCTGTTCTTCATGGTCGGCTTGAAAGGGCAGACTTATGATTCGGTGATGGGCACGGTAGATTACTCGCGTGAAATGCTGCGGCGCTATGACCGCGGCGGTGAACACCGGGTGATTCCATTCATTTCTCCGTTGGCGCCCTTCGTCGATCCGGGCAGCCGTGCTTTCGAAGAACCTGAAAAGCATGGGTACAGACTCTTTGCGCGTACCCTGGAAGAACATCGCCAGCAGCTTCTGGCTCCCTCATGGAAGTATGTATTGAATTATGAGACCATCTGGATGAATCGCGACCAGATCGCCAATGCGACTTATGAGGCTGGTCGTCGAATGAATCTGATGAAAGGCGAATTCGGCGTGCTGGATGCTGCCCAGGTACAGGCTACTGACCAACGGATTGCCCAGGCCGTGGAATTGATGGGGGAGATCGACCGGATTGTTCAAACCGTCAAGAATCCTGCTGAACGCCAGGGTCACCTCAATGAATTAAAACACAATGTCGATAATGCCAACCTCTCGACGGTCTGCGACAAGCGGGAATTGGAAATCCCCATGCGTGGACCAACCATCAATTTGTTCCAGGCCGCGGCCAGTGTTCTAGGTTCCTGGTGGCGCGACCGCTCGCGAACTCTGAGAGACAATTAATTTATACAAGTCAGCCGCGGCCATTTGCGCCGCGGTTTTTATATGTTAAACCATTGAGATTCACCAACCGCGAGCCCCGGGTTCTGTGTCAACTCACCTCACCTCCCGGTGTAAACTCATTGATGAAACCCCGATATGCAATCAGCGCACGGAAGGCAGATTCCTCACTATAATTACTAGGTTGAACATTTTGTTTTGGATTGTTCTCAGGCTATTTTCGGAAGAAAAAATCATTCTTACAGGGTGAAACATGCATATTCTGGTAACCAATGATGACGGAGTAAATGCTCCCGGCTTGCTAGCGCTGGCTCAGGCATTGAGGCCTTTTGGCAAGATAAGCGTGCTTGCGCCTGACCGTAATTGGAGTGCTTCGGGGCACGTTAAGACCTTGCACCGGCCGCTGCGAGTGAAGGAAACTACCCTCTCGGATGGCACTTCTGCGCTGGCAACCGACGGAGCTCCATCGGACTGTGTAGCACTGGCGTTACTTGGCATCCTGCAAGACCCTGTCGACATGGTGGTTTCAGGGGTCAACCCTGGTGCGAACGTTGGGCATGATGTAACCTATTCCGGCACGGTGACGGCTGCCATGGAGGGTGCAATCTGGGGACTGCCTTCGCTGGCTGTTTCCCTTGACCGTAAAGACGATGGTCCCTCTCTTTCATACTATGATGTGGCAGCAAAAAAAACAGCTCAGATCGTCGCAGCAGTCCAGAAAAATGGTTTGCCACCCAATGTGCTTTTGAATATCAATGTGCCAAACTTGCCGGAAAGTGAAATCCAGGGGTCAATGGTGACCCGCCTTGGCTTGCGAATCTACCGCGACGTTCTGGTATCGCGGGAAGATCCGCGCGGACATCCCTATTATTGGATTGGGGGTGACGCTCCGACCGGCGTCCCGGACGAAGGCACCGATTTTGGGGCTCTGGCTGGAAATTATGTTTCGATCTGCCCGTTGCAGTTGGATCTGACGGCCTATCGCTGCCTTGAAACCATCCGTGGTTGGGACTGGGCTGTGGATGTGTAATTTTAAAGTGCCCTTTGCCAGCCGTTAAGTTGATCTTAATCAGGTTGTAAGTCATTTTTCTTATGCTATACTGAGTTTGTCCAACAACTGAATCCGGGATTTTGACCATTCGTCTGTCCCCGGAAAGGCAAACCATCAGAAAATATCAAGGAGAGATTTTTATGGTCAATACCGTGCGCGATTGGATGAATGATCTGGTTGTCTTTGTGGATCCGAACAGCCTGGTCACCGAAGCCTTGGGGATCATGCGCAGAAGGTATGTCAATAATTTAATTGCCAAAAAGACGAAAGATTCACCAGAGTACGGCATCATAACCTCAATTGATATTTGCGACACTATCGTTGCTCAGGGGCGTGACCCGTCCAAAGTGAAGGTTCATGAAATAATGAGCACCCCCTTGATAACCGTCACTCCAGAAATGACGATTGACGAATGCGCCAGGGTCATGAAGGAAAAACGGATTCACCATTTACCGGTCGCTGACGCGAATGGCACAATAGTAGGAATGATTTCAGCCAATGATTTCCTGATAGTGGCTGAACAATTAGGCCACGGTGACGGTGACCGTCTGCTGCGTTAAAATATCTTGACCAAAAGTGTTTTCGGCGCATCGATTATAATGGCTTCGATGCGCCGATTCTTATTAATATCACTCCTGCTATCCATTATTCTCGTCCTTGGGTTGGCAGGGTTACCAGCTCCTTTCCCCGTACAGGCTCAGGCTGGCTCTGCATATGATCTGGTCAATGCCGTAAACGGCGTGCGAACCGCCAACGGGCTGCCAGCCCTGGAGATTGACGGAATTCTGATGGGGACGGCCCAAGCCACTTCCGATGTGATGGCATCCACCGGTAATTGTGCTCACATTGGCAATGCGACCGGGCGGATAGCCGCTGCCGGTTATGGGGGTGGCGGTACAGTATTCGCGACCGAAAATATCGCCTGTGGGATGGATATGTCGGTGGATACGGCTGTATACCAGTACTGGGCTGATGCCACCCATATGATGCCCATGACTGACAGCAAATATACCCACATCGGTGGCGGCGTTACTGTTGTTTCCGGGCGGGTCTTTTATGTAATTCATGCGGCTTACACCTCGGGAGGTTCGTACAGCCCGCCGGCAGCCAGCACCAACACTAGTGGTAGCGCGCAGCCAGCCGCAACCGTGCCAGTGGTCAAACCGGTGGTTACGGCAACACCCGGTTCTGATGGCTCGATCATCCATGAGGTTCAATCGGGGCAGGCGTTGTGGAGCATCGCGATCGCATACGGTGTGAAGATCGATGAGCTTATCGCCTGGAATCAACTGGGGACCAATCCGGTGATTTATATCGGGCAAAAGCTCATTGTTCGGCAGGCATTCACTCCCACGGTTTCGCCAACGGTCACGCCGACCCCGCGCCCGCCAACCCGTACACCAACACCAACCGCAACCCCGCGAACCCCAACTGTAACACCAACGATCACGCTTACGCCAACACCTACTCCGCGCCCCCTGATTAAGTGGGAGCCGCCGGATTGGCTGGGGCGCAACATGCTCGGTTATAGCATTATTGCGGTTAGCACCATCGGGTTGCTCATGCTGGCTCTTTCAGCGCTGCGTAAAAAACCTTAATCGCCGACTGCCAGTGCCCAACCCTTATTCTTTGGCACTTGAGGAACCTGGTGTGAGCGACATTCATTCCTTGCGATACGACAAAAAGCCGGTTCTGACATGGTTTAAAGTCTGACACCCAGTTCGACCCGGGAATGTCTTTGCACCCTAAATCGAAAAGTCATCACCGCGCCAGAGACCATGCTCGGGTGCGTGAATCAACGCTGGATGTTCAAGAATGCTGGATCCATGCGCACCATTCTTGCCGCTGCCATTACCGCCAGTCTCCTCGCTCTGAGGGGAATGAAACTGGGTTTCCAGCGCTTCAAGCCTTGCCATCACTGATGCCAGCGTTTGACCTATTGCATCAGGCATTTGATTATGGTCGAGGTCCGGCTGCAAGTGAGGTTTGGAGCGTACCATCACCTGTCCTGGCACCCCCACCACCACCGAATTGGGTGGAACCGATTTGACCACCACGGCATTGGCGCCAATCCGGCTGCCGCGACCTATGGTGATATTGCCGAGCACCTTGCCGCCTGCACCAATGACCACGTCATCCTCAATAGTTGGGTGGCGCTTGCCTTTGTCCAGGCTGACACCCCCCAGCGTGACCCCATGATACAGCGTGACATTATCGCCAATTTCGGCTGTCTCACCTATTACTACGCCCATGCCGTGGTCGATGAACAGCTTGCTGCCGATTTTTGCTCCGGGATGAATCTCGATGCCGGTGAGGAAGCGGTTAACGTGCGAGAGCCAGCGCGCGATCAGCTTGAAATTGTGCTGCCATAACCAGTGCGTAACCCGGTGCCCCCACACTGCGTGCAGGCCCGGGTAAGCCAGCAAAACTTCCAGCTGCTGCCGGGCAGCCGGGTCGCGCTCGAATGCGGACTGGATATCCGATTTAGCTTTTTGAAATAAACGTACCATCATAAACCTTCTTTCCCGCTCAAGCGAGCGAGTTGGAGGTGAACTTAATCCACCAGATCTGCAAAAAGCGGTGTGCTCAAATAGCGTTCGCCGAACGAAGGGATGATCACCACGATTAATTTACCTGCGTTTTCAGGACGTTTGGCAACTTCCAGTGCGGCCCAAATGGCGGCGCCTGATGAAATCCCAACCAGAAGTCCTTCGCGGGCAGCGGTTTCACGCGCAAGCCGGAAAGCATCCTCGTTTTTCACCCGAATTATTTCATCATAGACTTTCGTGTTCAATACCTCAGGAACAAATCCGGCGCCAATTCCCTGAATGGGGTGGGGGGCTTTGGGTTCACCGGATAGTACCGCCGAGGCATCCGGTTCCACGGCCACCACACGAACTAACGGCTTTCTGGCTTTGAGAACCTCGCCCACTCCGGTAATTGTCCCGCCTGTGCCGACCCCTGCCACCAGGATATCCACTTTGCCGTCGGTATCATTCCAAATCTCCTCGGCGGTGGTGCGGCGGTGAATTTCAGGGTTGGCCGGGTTTTCAAACTGCTGGGGGATGAAGTAGCGCGGATCGCTTGCCGCCATTTCTTCAGCCTTACGGATGGCACCAGCCATACCTTCACTGGCGGGTGTCAATATCAGATCGGCGCCATAAGCACGCATCAATATACGCCGTTCCTTGCTGGCTGATTCCGGCATGATCAAAGTAGCTTTATAACCGCGGGCGGCTGCGACGAACGCCAGAGCAATACCGGTGTTGCCGCTGGTCGGCTCAAGGATGATTGTATCCTGGTTAATTTTGCCTTCCCGTTCAGCTGCATCCAGCATGGCTGCGCCGATACGGTCCTTTACCGAGTGAGCCGGGTTGTAGAATTCGAGTTTTGCAACTACATCAGCGACCGCTCCATCGGTAATCCGATTCAGGCGTACCAATGGTGTGTTGCCAATCAATTCGATAACATTGTTTGCGATTTTCATTCAGTGCTCCAAAATAATTTCTAATTTTGTTAAAACACAAGCCAGCAGAATTAAAAACAGCGGACGGCTGCCGCGCAAATTAAACCTACCTGCGGGGCTGCAGTCCACTGCCTAAGTCTGCTGGCTGATGATCCTTTTTACTTTATCCAGTCTAAGGCAGCGGCGCTTGCCAACCCCGCCTCAGACACAAGCAATTTTGCATCTCAAATCTCCGAATTATTATCATAAATTTGATAATTATGATCTGATTATAGACCACAAACTTAGTTTGTCAAGAGGAAAAAATCTCATATTCTCAAAGAAAAGGAGAAATTCTCTCGGAACTTACCAGACATTCATTCATCAGTGCAACCAAATCCCGGCTGGTACGTTAAATAAACACTTGATTGCCGTATAATGGTTACGGACTAATGTTTACTCACTCGATCAATGTTGATGGTGTGCGATTATGAGATAGTTTTTTGATCCGGTGACATTCTATTAGTCTCATTTTATGGAAAATTGCTTCTTATCCTGAGACCACCAACCCGGATTTCGGAACCTCAAATATGGTGTAAGGATGTCAAGGGTCGTCAATGGAACTGGATGAGGAGAACAAGATGTCGCTCGGGGGTGATAACCACTGTGGTTTTAGGGCCACAAAAATAGGGGAGCGGCAGGAGATCTCTTTTACCCATGAATGCTTAGTTTGTGGAGGTGAGTATGCGTACAAATCGTCTTTTTTGGGGACTGGTGCTGGTAATCCTGGGGGGCTTGCTATTATT
>JAJZTR010000067.1 GCA_021848775.1 Chloroflexota bacterium
TATCCCCATCACCAGGCCGCTTAGCCCAAAAATGACCACGGTGGGCAAAAGCGTTTGCAGTAAGGCAATGGTCAATTCTTCCTGACCCACCGGCTGACCGGGCGCAAGCAAAAACAGGACATCGCGAACAATGATCGGCGCGAAGATCCAGGCAAGGATCGCAACAGCGGTTAATATCAGAAAAAGCAGATTGGCAATCGAGGACGCCAGCTTCCAGGCTTGATCCCGCTTTTCCTTCGCCAGCAGTCCGGTAAAGGTGGGAATAAATGCCGATGCCAGCGCGCCGCCCGCCATCAGGTTGAAAAGCAGCTCGGTGAAGCGGTTAGCCGCGTTGAATGAGTCGAGCTGCTCGCCGATGCCGAATGCCCGGTAAATGATGAAACCACGCAGCAGACCAAGCAGCTGGGTGAGGATGATTGCCGCCATCACTGTGCCTGCGGCGCGGGCGATATGGCGGGATGCAGAGGGGAGACTGGGTTCAGGAATTTCAGCGCTGGAAACCATCCTCATGATTATACTCGTGATGTTACCTTTGCAATCCTTGACCGTTATGGGATAATACTTTGGCAATTATTGCTTCCGTTATAGGAGAGCCCCCTTGAAATTTCAAAAAATATGCGTTCTCGGATTGGGGTACATTGGTTTGCCGACAGCCAGCACCCTGGCTAATAATGGCATCCAGGTTGTGGGGGTGGATGTAAATCCTCAGGTTGTCAATGGCCTGCAGAATGGCAAAGTGCACCTCTTCGAACCTGGTCTGAATAAACTGGTGGAAAAAGCGCTCGTAAGTGGTAAGCTGGTCGTCCGTGACCAGCCGGAACCGGCAGATGCCTTCATTATCGCCGTGCCGACGCCTTTTTATGACGATAAACGCGCTGACATGTCTTTTGTCACCAGCGCAGCCGAGGCCATCATACCGCACCTGCGCCCAGGCTGCCTTGTGCTGCTCGAATCGACTTCACCTCCGTTGACCACCTGCAACCTGGTTGCCCCGATCCTGGAACAATCCGGATTGAAAGCGGGTGATGATTTTTACCTGGCCTACTCGCCAGAACGCGTTTTGCCCGGTCAGATAATTCGCGAGTTAGTCGAAAATGACCGGGTGGTGGGCGGCGTGAATCCGGCCTCGGCCCAGGCCGCGCAGGATTTGTATACCATTTTCGTGCAGGGAGAGGTGGTAAAAACAGATGCCACCACCGCCGAAATGGTCAAACTGATGGAAAACACTTACCGCGATGTTAACATTGCCATTGCCAATGAATTTTCGCGCCTGGCGGACCGCTTCGGTGTGGATGTGTGGGAGGCGATCAGCCTGGCAAACCGCCATCCGCGGGTCAACATTTTACGTCCCGGCCCTGGTGTGGGCGGGCACTGTATCAGCGTCGATCCGTGGTTTTTTGTGGAGGCAGCTCCAGACCTTGTAAATCTAATTCGCACCGCACGCGAGGTCAATGACGCCCAGCCGGCTTTCGCGGCGGCTCTGGTGCAGCGAGCGCTGGGCAATTTGAAGGGCAAGCGCATCGCGGCACTCGGGCTGGCCTTCAAACCGGACGTGGACGACTTACGCGAGAGTCCAGCGATCGAGGTTGTGCACCAACTGCGCGATGCCGGAGCAATGGTATCGGTCTACGAGCCTTACAAGCCTGATTTTTCGATCGAAGGTGTTCATGCTACCGACAGCTTTGCAGATGTGGTTAAGGACGCCGATGCGCTGGTGCTCTTGGTTGCACACGCTGAATTCAAGAACCTTGACCCCCGGCAGGTAGCGAATCTGACAGGTGCGCGCGTTGTAGTGGACACTGTCAATGGCTGGCAGCCGTCAGCCTGGATAACAGCCGGATTCAATCTTTACCGGTTGGGCGTGGGGAGCAGGAATGAGTAATCCACTGAGGATTGTTTCCATATTTGGTACGCGTCCTGAAGCGGTAAAAATGGCGCCTGTGATAAAAGCCCTGGAGCATCACCCTGCCATCGAATCGAAGGTGATCGTCACAGGGCAGCACCGGGAAATGCTCGACCAGGTGCTGGATTTGTTTGCAATAAAGCCCGATCTTGACTTGAATTTAATGCGCCCCAACCAGGATCTGGCGGATCTGACTGCCGGAATTTTAACCACCCTGGACCCAGTCTTAAAGGAAATGCAGCCGGACTGGATTCTGGTCCAAGGAGATACCACCACCGTTATGGCAGCCAGTTTGCTGGGATACTACAACCGCATCCGGGTCGGGCACGTGGAGGCCGGATTGCGTTCCGGCGACCGCTGGCAGCCGTTTCCGGAGGAAATCAACCGGCGGGTGGCCAGTGTGGTAGCCGACCTGCACCTGGCGCCCACCGAACACAGCCGCCAGAACCTGCTGCGGGAAGGCGTCGCGGATTGGCGAATTAAAGTCACCGGCAATACTGTGATCGATGCGCTCAAAGAGATTTCTGCGCGGCCAGCGCCTATTGAAATCACCGAGCTGCTTTCTGAAAAGGGGGTTGGGGAAGGCGGGCGCAGGTTGATACTGGTTACCGCTCACCGCCGGGAAAATTTTGGACAACCGATCGAGGATATCTGTGCCGCGCTGCGAACCCTGGCCGAAACTTATGCTGATAGCGTGCAGCTGATTTACCCGGTTCATCTCAACCCGAATATCCAGGAACCGGTGTACCGGCTGCTGGATAAGGTTGAAAATATCACCCTGCTGCCGCCCCTTGGATATATGCAGCTGGTTCATCTCGAGCGCAATGCCTACCTGGTGCTGACGGATTCAGGCGGCATCCAGGAGGAAGCTACCGGGTTGGGCATCCCCACCCTGGTCATGCGCGGTGCCACCGAACGTCCAGAAGGGGTCGAAGCCAGGGTGTTGAAGCTGGTTGGCACGGATCGCAACACGATTGTCCGCGAGGCAGCCCGGTTGTTGGAGGATGATAAGGCGTATCAGGCAATGGCACAGGCTGCCAATCCCTTTGGCGATGGGCATGCTGCTGAACGAATTGTACAGGCTGTGCTCGATTTCCATGAACTGTAAAGGGCGGGCATGACCGAAGGGAGCATTTGTCTGGTTCCGGTGATCAACGCTTTGGCTGGTCCGGGCTCCTTCCAATTAAAGCTGAAATCCGCCCTCGAAAGCCGCGGAATTCGCGTTCATCACAATCCGCTGGAGGATGATACCCGTGCCATTTTGATCATCGCCGGGACCCGCCACGTGCGCGAAATCCGGGCAGCCAAACGGCGCGGCATCCGCATTGTGCAGCGTTTGAATGGCATCAACTGGGTACAGCGGCGGCGCTACCTGGGGCTGCGCTACACCCTGCGGGCGGAAATGGCAAATTTATTATTGGCCTACACCCGCCGTTTTTTGGCTGACCATGTGGTTTATCAGAGCAGTTTCACACGCGATTGGTGGCACGATTGGTACGGTGCGCATGCAGCGCCATACAGCGTGATCCATAATGGCGTGGACCTACAGGCTTATTCACCTGCAGGAGATGAGGCTCCCCCCGAAGGACATATTCGCGTTCAGATAGTGGAAGGACATCTGAATTGGGATAATCGCATCGCGTTAGAGAATGCCGTCGCGTTTACGCAGGCACTGGAGCAAGCTGCTGGAAAAAGGGTGGAATTGGTGGTCATCGCGGATGTGCTGCCAGCGCTGCAGGACAAAATGGCTCAGCGTTCGGAAGGCGCCTGGGTTACTTTCGCAGGCGTTTTACCGCGGCAGCGAATTCCCGCCATGAGCCGCTCGGCACATTTGCAATTCTCGGCGGATATCAACGCCTCTTGCCCCAATTCTGTGGTCGAGGCGCTGGCATGCGGTCTGCCGGTGGCAGCCTTTGACAGCGGAGCTTTGGCCGAACTGGTTCAGGGGGATGCAGGGGTGGTGGTAGCCTACGGCGCCAATCCCTGGAAGCTCGAAAAGCCCGATTTTCCTGCTCTGGCGCAGGCGTCGCTTCGGGTCCTGGCAGAGCAGGATCGCTACCGCAGGAGCGCGAGAGCGCTTGCAGAAGAGCGTTTTAGTCTGGAAAAAATGACCACCGGCTATTTGCAGGCACTGCTTAAATAGGCATAACGGCCTATCTAATATTAAGATAAATCTAATCTTCTTCCGTATAATTAGGGTTGCTGGCGGGTACACTCTGACGGCAAGATAATTTCTGTCGTCTATTCCACCTGCAAATCTTACCAATCTTCTTTCCTTAACTAAATAGGAGATATTATGGCAACAAATGCACGGAATGAAGTAATGATGTTTTCAGATCCACCCGTGGCAAGAGCCCTGTTTGGCAACCCGAAGTGGTCGTGGCTTTGGCTTATTGCGCGGTTGTACTTAGGGTATACCTGGATAACCTCGGGATGGGGAAAGCTCTCCAACCCGGGTTGGACACAAACCGGAGAAGCACTCAAAGGTTTTTGGGAACGCGCCGTAGCAATTCCTGAAGCGCCTGCCCGACCGGCAATTGCATTTGACTGGTACCGGGCGTTCCTACAATCTTTATTGGATTCAGGTGCTTACACCTGGTTTGCGAAATTAATTGTTGCAAGTGAAATCATCATTGGGATCGCTTTGATCCTGGGTATCTTTACTGGAGCAGCTGCGTTTGCCGGCGGCTTTATGAATTGGAATTTTATGATGGCAGGCTCTGCTTCGGTCAACCCGGTTCTTTTCACAATCTCCATCCTCCTTATTCTGGCATGGAAGAACGCCGGCTGGCTGGGGATTGACCGCTGGCTGCTGCCAATGCTTGGCACCCCCTGGCAGCCTGGCAAAGTGTTTAAACCGGAGCCAAGCACGGAGTAACCAGCAAAAGGATGTGATGATCTTTATGAAAGATAGTTCAGAAATTGCGCCGCACCTTCTGGGTGCGGCGCATTTGACTTAAGATCCGTAACACAGTGCTTCACTCCTGGAACATGGTCAAAAAGCAATCTTTACCACCAGGATCAACGCACCAATATTGAACTTAATTTACAAATCGCGCAGCACCAGAGATGGCCCGTGGGAGATTTCCCATGGATAGACGATGTGGGCATCGGTGATGGCGGCGTAATAATCGGGGCGGGACGGGCCAAACAGGTTTCGGTGCGGGTTGAAGTGTAATACGCAAGTGTATGGCAGCCCGCCAGCCGAAGCAATGCGATTTTTGACAGCTGTTATTGTCCTGCCGGAACCCCAAACATCATCCACGATTAAAATCCTTCGTCCGCGCAGCACACTGGAATCGGGAAATTGGACAAATTGCGGCCAGGCCAGCCAGCGTGTCTTTTCTTTCTCGGTTTCATGCTCCGACTCTGCCGGAAAATCAACCGAAGCAGTCAGGATGATGCTCAATTTTAAGGCTTCGGCTAACATGCCGCCTGGAATAATACCGCCGTGGGTTATCATAACCATGGCGTCGAATTCGGTCTCGAATTGGGGAATGATATGGTCGATTAATTGATCTACATCGTTCCAGGTCAGTACTTCTTTTCGCATTTACTCAAACGCTCCAACTCGATATTCAATTTCTGAACTTTTATTATAACAATGTTTCAACGTGCTTGCGGTTTGGCTGCAGCACTGACCTGGTTTCTGCCTGCCAGCTTGGCTTGATACATCGCCAGATCGGCTTGCTGGAAGAGCGTATCAGAATCTTTGCAGTCGGGACCAATCGCGGCAACCCCAATACTTATCGTGATTGAAATCTCGATCCCGTTTAACACGACCCGGTGGGCTTCGATCATGCGGCACAAGCGTTCTGCCACCTCGATTGCTCTTTCGAAGGGAGTTTCCGGCAGAAGCAAGACAAACTCCTCGCCGCCATGCCTGCCCGGGATATCGCTTTCACGAACTGCCTGCCTGATCTGATTACAGATATTTATCAGCACCCGGTCACCTGTGGCATGCCCGTAACGGTCATTGACTGCTTTAAAATGGTCCAAATCAATCATTAGCAAAGATACCGGGTGTTTATACCGTCTGGAACGGGCTAACTCCAACTCCACCAGTTCATAGAAATAACGCCGGTTGTAATATCCCGACAACTCATCGGTGACCGCCAACTGCTGCACCTGTTGGAACAGCCGGGCATTCTCGATGGCGATTGAAGCTTCATTGGAGAAAATCTCAGCCAATCGGGAGTGTTCGTTCTCATATTTTCCGGGAGTTTGAGCGTAGATGCTCAGGTATCCCAACACTTGTCCGTGACCAAGCAGCGGCACACCTAACCAGCTCTTTCCGCAGTTCAAAGGTCCCAGGGCTTCGAAAGGCCGGTACTCTTTGGCATTGGCGAGAAAAATGGGTAAACGATTGCGGTTGATGGCTTCGAATTGCGAATTTTGAGCCGGGATCTCCATATCCAGCAGGTCATCACCTTCCGTAAATCCGCTGGTTGCACGAACCACGAGATTGGCACCTTCCAGCAGAAATAGAATGGCGCGATCGTGCGGGATTAACTTTTGCAGGTATTCCAGAATATTTGTTAACACCTGTTCCAGATTGAGCACCGAGGTGAACGCGGTCATCGCCTGACGCAGCAATTCGATCTGGTTGCGGGTATCCTCATCGATCTTCTGGCGGTCTTTTTCAGAGGTGATATCGCGCAGGATGTTTAAAACATACTGATCGGACAGCCGGATGAAGTCGCACAAAACCCATTTTTCACCCCGAACGAGCTGACTGGTGAACAATAACTCGATATGACGGGTGTCGTCGGCGGAGAAAGCTCTCTGGACCAGGCCGATAAATTGCAACGCGTGGGAATAAAAATCCTCCAGTGTCAAACCTGTCAACTCTTGAACGCGGCTGCCGGTAAATGCTCCCGCAGCCCGGTTGGCGGCTGCCAGGCGGATTTCTCCTTCTGGATCTTTGACCCAGATCAGAGTTGGGTCAGGCAGGCTTTGAAAATTTTGTCGAAAAAAGGTCTCGCTTGCCTGTAATGCCGTCTCTGATTCAAGCTGTTTTTCGATTTCCAGCCGCAAATGTCGATTGGTTTCCTCAAGCGAGGTGATTCGACCGGACAATTGAGCGTCGAGCGGGTCTTGGTGAACGGGGATGGGGGAGGGGCGCAGGTTAGGCTGGTTTTTTTCTGCCACCACACACAGGATTGAGGTCACCTGACCCTCGGCAGGTTTTAACGGCGAAAAAGTCAAGTTGAAGGAAATCAAGCCTCTGTCAGTGGAAAATTCAAAGTCAAGGCTGCTAATTTCACCCTGTAGGCCTGGTTGAATGGCCCGCAGTAGCTGCGTGTGCGCCATTGGAGGGAAGGCGTCCAGGAACACGTTTCCTGCTGCAACCGCAGTGTCATTCATGAGACTAGAAAAATGAACGGCGCTGGTATTTAGCGCCAAAATATGCAAATTTTGATCGATTAGAAATATTGCATGCGGATTGTCATCCAACGCTTGGAACAGGCTCTTCCAGATAGCAGGCTGGAAGGTCTTGATGTCGTCGATATGCTCGGTTTTCCCCCGGTTTTTCATGCGCTCAGCCTGCAAAATCAAGATTCTATAATTTCATGAAATCTTCGATGAACGCTGCCCTGTGTGTAAAGAATATGTCAATTATACAAGATCAAGTGAAAAAGAACCGTTTATTTCGTTCTCGAATATACGCTTGTTTAGATGAATCTTTTCATGCACAATGGAAAAGTCCATCTTCCACGAGGTTTGATTGCGCCAGAAAAGTTGGCGGGAATATCGAAGAACAGGCTTGCAGATATTAAGTTATATTATCCTTGAGGGAGAAATTTTCATGCCCAATCTCACCGCAGAAATCTTACCGCAGCTTATTTCTCGTCAAATGAACGGTGTCGATGCCGGTTCTGGCGCGGTCTATCCGGCGTATGATGGATTTTCACTGATCAATCTGCCACACTCAGTTTGCGGTTGGTTGGGGCAGCCTGGTATTGGTGCTGCTCCCCTGGCTTCTGTTTATTCCGCTCCTCTGCGCGACCACTACCAGCATGTGGTGGTTGTGCTGGTTGACGGCCTGGGGCTGGACCTCTTTCAACAGTTCCTGGAGCAAAATCCATGGCGGCAGTGGCTGCCAAATTCCATCCTGGCACCCCTCACCAGCATCATGCCATCGACCACCTCCGCTGCATTGACCTCCATTTGGACCGGCGTTTCGCCTGCTGCCCACGGAATTCTGGGCTACGAGATGTGGCTTAAAGAATATGGAATGATAGCCAACATGATCCTGCATTCACCGGCTGCTTTCAACGGCGATGCTGGTGGATTGCTGCGTGCGGGATTTTCCCCACAGCAATTTTTACCCGTACCGACACTTGGGCGTCATCTTTCTGCCCATGAAGTAGATGTGTTTGCCCTGCAGCCCAATGCCATTGCCCGATCCGGTCTTTCGACCATGCTGCTTGGTGGGGCCGAGGTGCTTTCCTACCGCAATTTGAGTGATTTGTGGGTGACCCTGGATGAACTGTTGGACAAACAGCGGGGTAAATCAACGTACGCGTATGTCTACTGGGGCGACATCGATGAATTGTCACACCGATTTGGACCGCAGAATGAGCGCGTTAAGCTCGAGTTTGATACGTTCAGCCGTACGATTCATCGCTTTGTCACCCAGCATCAAAAACAATACCGGAGAAATACCTTGCTGGTGCTGCTGGCTGATCACGGGCAAATATCCACCCCATTGAACCCGCGCTACGAATTACGCAGCCATCCAGCTTTGCTGGAAGATCTGGTAATGCCGCCATCTGGCGAGAATCGCCTGGCGTATTTCTTCCTGCGGCCTGGGCGTGAAGATCATGCCCGTGACTATATCGAGCGCAGCTGGCCGGACGAGTTCAAGATGATACCGTCCGAAACTGTCCTTACCGCTGGTTTATTTGGACCTGGAACGCCTTATACCCGGGTGCATGAAAGGTTGGGAGACTGGGCGGTATTCCCGCAGGGTGCCGCTTATTTATGGTGGGCTGATAAACCCAATCCGCTCCTCGGACGCCACGGCGGGCTCAGCCTTCAGGAAATGATGGTGCCATTTTGGGCTATGGAAATTTAGGAATTAAGCCAAAAAAAACGAGACCCGGGTAATCCCATCCGCCTGGAACAGGATCCCCGAGTCTCGCGCAACTAAATCAGACCGGTTTATTCATCCAATTCAACTTCACCGATAAAATTACCATGCCAATTGTGAATCCAGGTTTGGCCATTGTTGCGCACGCTGAGCATACCGGCAATGGTGTCGTCGATGGCGTAATCAAAGGTGAAGTATCCATAAAACTCGATACCCATTCCCTCGACGACGGCTCCGGGAATTTCTTTGTCCAGCGCTGCCTGAGCTTTTGCCCTGGCTTCATCCAGGGTCAGCGCATTTCCGCTGGTTGAATACCAGCTGCCCATGTGCCCATATTTTTCATTCCACATCATGTTGGGGCCGTGCTCCGGGTAGACTGCACCACTGTAAGGGTCTACCAGCAGTTCCATGGCTCCGCGACCGCTGTCCTTCTCCACCACCACGCCATAGAAATTGCTCTCAAATTCCATGACTTCAACCAGAGCCAGGTTTGACTCGCTGACAAGGTTTTCCTCCAGGTTGGATTGGGCCTGTTCGATGGTCAGGCGTGTGCCTGAGATGGGACCATTGTCGGTGGTGATGTAGGGACAATTATTGTTGGGACTATTCGAGTATGAACCGCGATACCCGCCCATCATGCCGCCGAACCCTCTAGCGCCCATCATGCCTCCATACCCGCTCCTGCCAAAAGTTCTCCCGCCCATCATTGGACCATAAAAAGCAGAAGAACCATCGTTTTGCGTGCAGCCATAAGGTGCATTGGTGGCATTATTCTGGTTGGACCAGCCGCCGAAGATGTTCCTTCCGAGCAAGGAGCGCATCATTGGCATTCCACCCCAGCCGTAAATCGAAGTTGCCCGGCCTGTCCAGAACCAACTGGCTGCCATCACTCCGGTCGCAACCAAACCCGCAACTACTAAAGCTATACCTAAACCGATAATTACCTTTTTCATCATTAACTCCTTTTTCTAACCCTTATTGTGTGATAAATGCTTGAATCCAGATTTCTACCTGGGGATGCGAGGGATCATTTGTTTCGAAGATTACTCCCCGGCGGATTTTTGTCCCCGGGGTTGAATTTTGACCATCGAAAAAAATGGTCACCAATCCGGATTTACCCGGGGGAATGACGGCCGTGCTGAGTTCGGCGGTGGTGCATGAGCAGGTTGTGAAGCTGGATGAGATTACCAGCGGGCTGCTGCCCTGGTTTGCAATTTCAAAGGCTCGACTTGTTATCTCGGATTGCTTCACGTTCCCGAAATCGTAGAACTTTACCGGCAATACCGCTTTAGGCGATTTTTCTGGAGCCATGGTCGTGAAATTGGTTTTGACCATTCCATAGTGCATCTGATTATGCAGGATGAACATGGGTTGGCCAAAGACGATCTGGTGAGAATCAAATCTCTGCGTGGGCGACCCTAGCAGACTCCACCCTAAAGCAGCGCCAGCCCCAACGAGTATCAAGACCAGCGCTGCCAAAAGGATGGGGCTGCGCATCAAGCGGCGGTTACCAGTAATTAACGATTTCCCAACATCCATGCGTCTATGGTACATTGCGAGGCTAATCCTCACATCCGCCAAACCTGCAAGTTTGAATAGGCCGTTTTGCCTAAGGCAATGGATTGGGTGATGGTCTTTGTAGTTCGGGATTGCATTTTCATCGCACGCCCATTTATAATCAATGTATGTCTACTCAAAAGGTTCGAGTTTTGCTGGCGGATGATCATGCGGTGGTACGTGCAGGCATTCGTCAGTTTTTGGAGCGCAGCAATCGAATACAGGTTGTGGCTGAGGCTAGCGACGGCCGTGAGGCCTGCAAGCTGATGGACCAGCACCCGCTTGATGTTGCCGTGCTCGACATCCAAATGCCCGGGATGAGCGGCATCGAGGTGACCCGCTGGGCGCGCACCAATCACCCAACCATCGGCGTGCTGGTGCTGACCGCCTATGATGATGAGCCATACGTCCGCGAAGTATTGCGCGCAGGCGCCAACGGATATGTCCTAAAGACAGCTGACCCCGATGAAATCGTCCGCTCAGTGCTTGAGGTTGCTGAGGGTCGTGATGTCCTTGACCCTGCTCTGGCACGACGTTTAATTGTCCAGTCCAAGGAATCTGCTCAAGCCATGATTGAACCTTTGACCGACCGAGAGCTGGAAATCCTGGCCCTGGCTGGCAAGGGATTGACCAACAAAGCCATTGGCGTCATGCTGCATATCAGCGATCGAACCGTGCAGAACCACCTGGCACACATTTTCCAAAAATTGCAGGCTGCCAGCCGCACTGAAGCGGTGATGCGGGCTGTGTCTCTCGGTCTGCTGCCATCGGATCTGGCGGATTCAGAGCCGGGCGGCTGAACGTGGAGAAAAAAACCAATCCAGTTTTGCCCCTGCCTGGAATCCGCTGGCGTGGATTTACCCTGCAACTTTTTGTTTTGACCATCCTGCCATTGACCGTGCTGGTGATGGCAGTGGTGCTTATCAGCCAGTCTTTGCATCACCGGGCGATGGTGGACCTGGTTGGTGACCGGAACTTGCGCGCCGTACGGACGGCAGGCGATGGGCTGACGCAGCACCTGGTTAATAAAGTCGATCAACTGCGAATGGCTGCCAGTTTAATCGAAGATGGGCTGGACCCTGCCGGGCAAAACACAGCCCTGGACTTGCTCGGAGCTGAATTCGATGGGGGGATGGCTTTATTCGATTCCCACGCTGTGCTAACCTGGGCTCTGGACGGTGAAGACTTCTGGACTGCACTGCCAACCAGCCAGCCGGAATTTTGGCGGCAGGTAGTCGCCGGTCAGCCGGACCAGGCAGTGCTCGCCGCCGTGGAATATTCCACAAACGAGACCCTCGAATTGGCAGGTCTTCGCCTGTCTGACGGGCGTATCCTGGTGGGCGGTTTTTCTCCCGCGCCATTGATTCAGCAGTCTACTGCATCCATCCTGACCAATGATCAGGCACATATTCTTGTGGTAACGACTGCGAACACCGTCCTGTATTTCTCCGGTGACGCATCCACGCTTGGAGATGTAGGCAGGCAGCCTGGGGTATCCGAGTCTTTGAACGGAGAGAGTGGGGTGAATATCGTCGCCGGGGAGCACGGCGACCGGGTGACCGCCTTTAGTTCAATCCCGGGTGCTGGCTGGGGGATCGTTTTAACTGAAAACTGGGAAGAAATCGCCACACCTTTTTTGAACACAACCCAATCAGCTCCGCTGCTGATGATCCCGCTGCTCATTCTGGCTCTCGTTGCGCTTTTGTTTGGCGCCAGGCAGATCATTCAACCGTTGCAAGACCTGGAAGCCAGGACAGTGCAGCTGGCGCGTGGAAATTTCAAAGCGATCGAACAACCGGTGGGCGGCATTGATGAGATCAAGCATCTGCAAAATGTCCTGGTGGAAACCGCCGGGGATTTGCAATCAGCCCGGGAAGCACTGCGAGGTTACATTGGTGCGATCACCGATGGGGTTGAAAAAGAACGCCGCGGGCTGGCGCGGGAATTACACGATGATACCTTGCAGGCTTTGATTGCGCTTAACCAGCGGCTTCAACTTGCCCGCCAATCGGCAGACACAGATGAAGAGAGAGCTTCGCTTGATGAACTGCAGCGAATGACCGGGCGAGCCATTTCAAATTTGCGCAGGATGGTACGCGGTTTGCGTCCCATTTATCTGGAAGATCTGGGATTGACGACTGCGTTGGATATGCTGGCAAAAGAGGCGACAAATAATGACGGTCAACCTGTGCACTTTTCCGTTCACGGGGAGCCGCAGCGGTTGACCCCGGGAATCGAACTGGCTTTATATCGCATGGCGCAAGAGGCGCTCAATAATGCCAGTCGTCACGCCAAAGCGCAAAGTGTGAACCTTGAATTAAGCTTTGAGCCTCACCAGGTGCGAATGTCGATTTGGGACAATGGCGTTGGATTTGAGATGCCGCAAGTGCCGGATGAGTTTGCCCGCAAGGGTCATTTTGGGCTGCTGGGGTTGACTGAAAGGGCTGAACTCATTAATGCCGAATTGAAGGTGGAATCGCTGCCGGGCGAGGGAACGCGTGTAGAGGTCGCGGTCCCTTTGCGATAGGGGCCGGGAATCAGTTTATCGCAGTGAAGAATATCACTTGCAATTTCAATAAAATGGGTGTAATATATGAATACTTGCTCATATATTCAGAGGTGTAAGATGATGATGACCAAACCCCTGACAGCCTGTGAAGAGACTGTCATCCATGAGGATAAAGTGGCTGAAGCCAGTCGTGCCCTGATCGATGAATTGATCGCATCGCGCCTGGCACAGATCTTTTCAGCGCTTTCCGACCCGACCCGGCTGCGCATGATATCTGCCCTTGCAGGGCGTGAATTATGCGTTTGCGACCTGTCGGTCGTGCTTGGGATGAGCCAGAGCGCCGTATCGCACCAGCTCCGGCTGCTGCGCAACCTCAATCTGGTCCGGTACCGCAAAGAAGGCCGCATCGTATATTACGCGCTGGATGACGTTCATATTCAGGAACTATATGACCGCGGGCTGGAGCATGTATCCCATCAAGTCAAGATGGAGGTTTAACTTTTGACAGACAAGCAAAAATTTTTAATTGAAGGAATGGATTGTGCCGATTGCGCCGTGACTATTGAAAGGGGTGTTGGAAAACTCGATGGGGTGCAGTCCGCGGAGGTCAATTTTTCATCAGCGAAATTACTGGTTGAGGGACGGGTGGATCCCGTCGCGGTAAAACGGCAGGTTGAAAAACTGGGGTACCGACTTGTAGATAAAGAACCGGATCTCTCGATCAAACCGCAACCCCGATTTATTCCTGGATTCATTCAATATTTGTTTGGTACGATTGAAAGTAAACTGGTGCTCGTTGGTGGCGGGTTGATCCTCCTGGGATTTATCCTCCATCAGGCTGGGCTGCCTGTTTGGTTGACCAATACCCTGCAAATTGCAGCATTGGCGGTGGCGGGTTTTCCCATCGCACGCAGCGCCGTCAATAATTTAATCATCAACCGCTCCTTTAGCATCAATTTTCTGATGAC
>JAJZTR010000068.1 GCA_021848775.1 Chloroflexota bacterium
AATTATGTGGATCAGGCACTGGAAAAGCTTCAACGCCTGCCCGCGTGCCCTGAACGCAGTTATCTTGAAGAATTAACCCTTTACATAACACGGCGCAACGTTTAGCGGAGTTGCGACCGGGGTTTACTCTTTACCGGTTTATAAATTCAATAATAAATCTATATCGTTCAGAGCAGCACTGTAGAAAAATCAATATTGTTTTACCAAATCGGATCGGTATCCTTTTGCGGTTTCTCGTTGCTTCACACCAGTTGTAGAAGTTCGTCCAAAATAGTATAATCTTTCTGGAGCAGCCCATTTTTCCAAAGCAACCCGTCCCAATGGAGGAAACACATGAAACTTAGTGCACCCAAGAATATTACTTTCTATGTCGCAGCCGTCCTGGCGTTAATCGCCTTGATTGGTTATTTTGTTGCTGCCATAGGGCCATTTGCTCCCTGGCTAATGCTTGTCGCATTTATCGTTCTCGCAGCAGGAAACTTGTTCGATGGTATGTAAGTCATACACAGGATAAGAGGTGGGGCAGACCAGCTGCTGATGTTGCTCCTAAGCAGCTTGAATTGATACAACCCTTATTGAATCATCATTGTTGCATTTAGCTCCCTTTTTTCGCAATACAAAGACCAAATTTCAGGTTCAATATGGCAAAACACCCCCACAAGTGGGGGCGTTTTGCTTATAATAACGTTCATCCGGCAGTGCGCTGGGGGGGACTTGAACCCCCACGCCTTTCGGCACATGGCCCTCAACCATGCCTGTCTGCCAATTCCAGCACCAGCGCTAGAGCTTCGATATTATAATCGGCTCTCGATAGATGTCAAGAATATCCCACGCTTATCACACATGCCCACTGTTATTGGGAAGCCAAAGAAGGAGCAAGCATGACCATTATCCTGGACGCCATGGGGAGCGACCAACATCCAGTCCCAGAAATTCAAGCCGCGATCACGGCGGCTGAACTTTACGGCGAAGAAATTATTCTGGTAGGCAGCCAAGAATTAATCGAACCAAAACTCAAGGCACTGAATGTCAAAAACCTGCCCGTTGTTATCGAGGATGCACCCGATCTGGTGGAAATGGGAGAGAAACCGGTCGAAGCAGCCCGCCGCAAACCGCGCAACAGCATGGCGGTTGGCCTGGGGTTGATCAAATCTGGGCGAGGTCAGGCTTTTGTAACGGCCGGAAATACTGGCGCGGCCATGTTTAATGCCCTGCGCATTCTTGGTCGCATCCCGGGGGTAGCCCGTCCCGGTTTAACTGCGCTGTTTCCGGTAAAGAACGGTCGCTGCGCGGTGGTCGATATTGGCGCCAATTCAGATTGCCGCCCTGAATTTCTGCTGCAGTTTGCTGTCATGGGTTCGGTTTATTCCGAGAGCGTGCTGCACATCAACCAACCTCGGGTGGGACTGCTCTCGAATGGAGAAGAAGCTGGCAAAGGCAATGCGCTCGTACACGATACTTACCCTCTGCTGGAGAAATCCGGTCTCAATTTTATTGGCAACGTTGAAGGCAAAGAGTTGTTCGGCGGTGAGGCGGACGTGGTGGTTACCGATGGATTCACCGGTAACATCCTTCTTAAATCTTCAGAGGCGGTTGCCAAATTGCTGGTTGACATCCTCAAAGTCGAACTGACGTCTTCCTTCACGACCAAAATTGGTGCTCTTCTGGCAAAACCTGCCTTTGGTAAAATCAAACAATTGCTCGATCCGGCTGAAACCGGAGCGGCACCCTTGCTGGGCATCGACGGGCTGGTTTTTGTCGGTCACGGCAGATCTGACAGCCGCGCTCTGGTAAATGCAATACGTGTAGCTCGCGAAGCGGTTCAAGCTGACCTGCTTGAAAATCTTCGTCTGGCAATAAAAGATCGATTGGCGCTGCTGGAAACTTCCGACGCCACACATTCCGAATAAGGATACCCAATGAAAATCATTAGTAATGAGAAATTGATTCGCCGTAACAAGAAAATTGGTCAATACACAACCATGGCCGCCCTGGCAATCCTTGGAATTGGCCTTTACTACTCCTTTGTCAAGCCTGAACAAGTTACCATCACTTTTGGCGCCTTGCTATTCGGCTTTCTGCTCACCCAAATTGGCGTATTTTATGGAAATCGCTGGGGGCGTTCTCCCCGCCCCGATGAGCTCCTCAGCGCCAATCTAAAAGGTTTGGAGGAGAAATACAGTCTATATCATTACACAGCGGGTGTTTCCCACCTGCTTGCTGGTCCTACGGGTCTGTGGTCGATTGTGACCAACCCGGCAGCCGGCAAAATCACCTACGACGAAAATAGAATGCGTTTTCGTCAAAAAGGCGGCAATTTCTATATGAAACTGTTTGGGCAGGATTCCATCGGCAAACCGGAAACGGATGCTCAATATGCTGTCACAGACCTGATTAAAGCGTTGCGAAAAAATGCTCCTGATCTTGAATTGCCGGAGCCTAAAGCGATTATCGTCTTTACCAACGCGAAAGCCGAACTTGATGTTCAAGAATCACCAATTCCCGCGGTTGCGCTGGATAAGCTAAAAGATTACATCCGCAAACAGCCAAAGGAATCGGTTGAACAAATGGATGCAATTGTGAAATTGCAAAAAGCACTGCCAACCGAATCGACAACTGAATAATCAACCAAATCGAAAAATAAATGCGGGGATTTTTCAATTCTCCCGCATTTCTATTAACTCCTTGGTTTTCGATAAGTTCGTGGTTTGGGTCTTGGCCTGGACTTTACGATTCCAGTGACGGCTGGGCCTTTCAACCCGCGGATTTCCATGGGGGTCAGGCTGCGCCATTCCCCGGGCTTGAGACCACCAAGCTTCAAATTTCCGATACGAACCCGCAAAATTCGCACCACGGGCAGCCCAAGCTGGGTACAAATTTCGCGAATTTGCCGTTTTCGCCCCTCTTGCATGATTACACGTACCCAGGCGCCTTTGCCTGCTGTGGTGTCGATCTTCACATCGACGGGTGAGGTTTTATGTCCATCTTCCAGCACCACCCCCCGCCGCCAGACAGCTAACTGCTCTTCATCCGGACGCCGCGCCACCAGCACCCGGTACTCCTTCTCGTGGCCGTACCGCGGGTGAGTCAATTGATTGGCCAATTCACCATCGTTGGTCAGCAGCATCAATCCTTCGCTTTCGAAATCCAACCTCCCAACAACAAAAAGGTGACCTTGCACCGGTACCAGATCGAACACGGTCCTTCGCGGGTCCTCGCTCACATTGTCGGAGAGAACAAATCGCGGTTTGTTTAGAGCGATATACTCGCCAGCGGCTTCAACCTTCGGAATCGCTTGTCCGTCTACGGTGATTTGGTCCTTCTCGGGGTCAGCTTTGGCGCCTAAAATCGCTACGCTGCCATTCACCCGCACCCGGCCGTCCGCGATCAAGACTTCACTTGCCCGACGCGATCCAAAACCTGCTCTCGCCAGGATTTTTTGAATTCGTTCTTCCGCCATAATTAATCCTTTAAGACCCGCTTTTCTTCCTGACTGGCGCCTTCCTGCTCCAGTAATTCGAATGGAGGAAGATCCTCCAGCGAGTTTAACCCAAAGTGCTGCAGGAAATCCTGTGTAGATCCGTATAAAATCGGTCTTCCGGGTCCTTCTGTCCGTCCAATTTCCTGTATCAATCCCTTTGAAAGCAGACTTTTCATAACGCCGTCACTGTTTACACCACGAATGGCATCTACACCGGGCCGGGTAATGGGTTGGCGATAGGCTACAATCGCCAGAGTTTCCAGGGCTGCCCGGCTCAAGCGGGCGGTAGCCTCAAGCCCCAGGAACTTTTCGATTTCCACTGCCAGTTCGGGTGCTGATGTGAGCTGATAACGCCCCTCATGCCGCTGCAACCGGATCCCGCGGCTAAATTGCAGTGTCCGGCCCAATTGCTGAAGACCAATTTCGATCTCGCTTGCTTGCACTTCCAGGGCTTCGGCCAACTGTGCAACCGTCACCGGAGCTGGCGCGACAAATAGAATAGCCTCGATTCGGGCATCCAATGCGTGGTTTTGGCGAAATGGTTCTGAGTCTGTCATGCTATAATAATCTCGTTTAAAATCTACCGGCTGATTATACTCTATTCGTGAATTCCACTCGACTATTCATGCGGACAGCGCACATTAAGCCCAAACCTGGTTCTTCTCACCCCTGGTTGATGTTAATTCTTCTGGTGCTTATTTGTCTGACCTTAACGGCCTGTTCCGGTAACCCTCTGGCAACCGTTGAGCCTATTTCGGTAACCATTCAGGATCTGCAAGAGGTCCATCAGCTTACGGTTCCAGCAGGATCCAATGTTCAGTCAGCGCTTGATAAGGCTGAAATTGTTTTGAGAGAATTAGACCGGGTTGAACCTCCGACATACACGGTCATCGATGAGACGATCGCTATCCAGGTAATCAGGGTCACTGAAGAATTTGAGGTTGAAGAGAAAGTCATGCCTTATCTCCGCCAGACCGTTCGCAATGAATCTCTGGCTGAAGGCGAGCAGCTGTTGGTCCAACCAGGGGTGAACGGGTTGCAGCAACTCACCTATCGCAGCGTTTTGGAAAATGGCATCGAGACCTCCCGATCGCTATTTAAAACAACCATAAGCGTTGAACCCCAGTCTGAAATCATTATGATCGGTGTTCAGTCACCGTTTAAACCGATTGAAATACCCGGTCGAATGGTTTATTTGACCGCGGGGAATGCCTGGTTGATAGAGGACGATACCGGAACCCGCATCCCCCTTATCACCAGCGGTGACCTTGACGGTCGAATATTCAACCTGTCACCGGATGGAAAATGGCTTTTATTTACCCGCCTGGCAGAGGAAGGTTCGGGAATAATTAATTCTTTATGGCTCCTGAATCTGGACAACAGGGATACAGAGCCAGAGAATCTGCAGATTGACAATGTCATCCACTTTGCAGACTGGGCCCCCAATACGCCGCAAATGATTTTTTATTCTACAGTCGAGCCGCGGTCCACAGCACCTGGATGGCAGGCGAACAACAATTTGCTGTCGGTTGTCATTGGATCCGACGGGTTAATTCTAAGCCAGGAGGAGGTGGTCGAACCTAATTCTGGTGGAATCTACGGCTGGTGGGGTACCCATTTCTTATGGGCGCCGGATGGCAGCCAGCTCGCCTATGCACGCCCGGATTCTGTAGGGCTGGTCGATTTTGAAAACAATAACTATTATCCATTGGTCGATATCCTGCCCTTTCAAACCCGTTCAGATTGGGCCTGGGTGCCCGGGTTATCCTGGTCGGCTGACAGCCAGCTCCTTTATGTGGTCACCCACGAAAAGTCAACTGACTCGACCAACCATGAAGCTTCGCCAATCTTCAATCTGTCCACGGTGTCACTATCAACGCTAAAAGTGTTTCCGCTTGTGCAACAGGTGGGAATGTTTGCCCAGCCTCAATTTTCACCAGCATTTCAAAGCGAACCATTGCGGCTTGCTTATCTGGAAGCAATCTTCCCCGAACAAAGCGATACCAGCCATTACCGCCTGATAACCATTGATCAGGATGGATCGAACCGTAAAGAAATTTTTCCCGCGGAAGGCTCGCTCGGTCTCGAACCACAGGTGGTTGCCTGGTCACCTTCCCGCCTGAATGGTCAACCGCGCTATTTAGGATATATTTATCAAGGGAATATCTGGCTCATCGATTCTGAAACCGCTAAATTTCAACAGGTGACAGGCGATGGTTTAATCAGTCGAATGGATTGGCAATAGCTTTATGATAAGGATGGGTTTAATTTTATGCGTGCATTAGTTACTGGAGCTGCTGGTTTTCTTGGTTCGCACCTTTGTGACCGTTTGATCAAGGAAGGTCACAGCGTCGTTGGCATGGATAATTTCATCACCGGCAGCCCGGATAATATCGCCCACCTGGCCGGGAACAGCAAGTTTTTGTTTATCCGCCATGATGTGGCCAACTTCATTTTCGTGCCCGGAAAAATCGACGCGGTCATGCATTTTGCCTCGCCGGCCAGCCCCAACCCCACATCTCCTTATGGCTACACGAATTTACCTATCCAAACCATGAAGGCTGGTGCTCTGGGTACCCACAACACCCTGGGAGTCGCCAGAGCGCATCAGGCCAGATATTTATTGGCTTCAACCAGTGAGATTTACGGCGATCCTTTGGAACATCCTCAGAAGGAAACCTATTGGGGTCATGTCGATCCGATTGGCGTGCGTTCGATGTATGACGAGGCAAAACGTTTCGCTGAGGCCCTCACCATGACCTACCATCATTATCACAATATCAACACCAGCATTGTGCGCATTTTCAATACCTACGGCACGCGCATGCGGCTGGACGATGGCAGGGTCGTGCCCAATTTCATCCAGCAAGCCTTGCGCGGAGAACCCCTCACAGTTTATGGCGATGGCTCCCAGACACGCAGTTTTTGTTATGTTGATGACCTTATCGAAGGGATATACCGCCTTCTCATATCGAATGAACATTTGCCGGTAAATATTGGCAACCCGGCTGAAATATCGATCCTCGAATTTGCTGAAACCATAAACCGTGTGGTTGGAAATCCCGCCGGGATCATCAAACAGCCGGATCTTCGCCTTGGTGATGATCCGCAGCGCCGCCGACCCGACATTACCCGCGCCAAGGAAGTCCTGGACTGGGAACCAAAAATCGCCCTCGAGGTTGGCCTGCAGCGCACGATCCCCTACTTCCGTGAAAAACTGGGGGCTGCATGATCCTGTCCAATTCCAAAGAACGCACGCGTTTTATCCGATTTGCAATCGTTGGCGCGATCGGTGCGGTGATCGATTTCAGCGTATTCAATTTTCTTACCAATTTTGTGGATATTTTCAAGACCAACGCTGTTTGGGCAAGCGTGATTTCCTTCATTCTGGCTGTTATTAGCAATTTCACATGGAACCGTATTTGGACTTACCCCGATTCGCGCAATAAATCATTCAGACGGCAACTGACCCAGTTTGTAGTTGTAAGTGTTATCGGGCTGCTCATTCGCACCCCGCTCTTTGCCTGGCTGGAGAAATTTCTCATAGAATTCTTGACCGGTCGCTGGAATTTCGATCCCCTGACTCCGGTGATCGTAGCGCACAATATCTCCCTTGCGATCGTGATCCTTGTTATCATGCTTTGGAATTTTTTCGCCAACCGTTACTGGACGTACAATGATGTTACAACCTGATACGTTATGAACGATATTCCCCCCACCCAACCTCCGGATGATGATACAGTCACGACTGGCATTCGCTCGCTGCGTGAGCTGATCGAGGTCGCCACCGGAAAAACCTTCGAGGATAAGCGTCCAAAAGAAGATGCTGGTCTGGCCGAATCACTGCCATTCCCGTTCCTTGCGCTGGTAGGTCAGTACGAGATGAAACTCGCCCTGATGCTGACACTGATCAACCCAGCAGTCGGTGGAGTCTTGTTGATTGGGCCCAGGGGGAGCGGAAAAACGACGGCTGTTCGCGGCCTGGTAGATCTTATGCCACCCATCGACCGCAGCGCCTGCTTCTACGGCTGCCTGCCTGAAGACATTGAAGCTGGGGGTATTGATGCGGTTTGCCCTGAATGTGCAAAAAAATATGCACTCGGTGACCCCCTCACCCGAAGCGACCGGATCAAATTAATCGAATTGCCGTTAAACGCAATGCTGGAAGACGTGGTTGGCGGAATCGATGACCGTCCGGCCGTCAGCGAACATTTGCGACTAAAACGCGGTATCCTGGCACGGTCGGATCTCAATGTACTTTTTGTGGATGAGGTCAACCTGCTTAACGATGAAATCACCGACGCGATCCTGGATGCATCGGCTTCAGGAGTCTATACTGTGCGGCGGGGTCCGATGTCAGCCACTTACCGGTCGCGATTTTCACTGGTGGGTTCGATGAACCCCGAGGAAGGCGATTTGCGCCCGCAAATCATGGATCGCTTTGGGCTGCGCATTGTGGTAGAAGGATTGTCCGATCCAGATCAAAGGCTGGAAGCCTACCGCCGAACACGTGCTTATCTGAACAACCCGCGAAGAATGATTACTGAGTTTGCGGAGGCATCTCGAATAGCCCTGGAAGAAATAACCACCGCTAAGACCTTGCTGCCGAATGTCCTAATCAGCGATGAGGTTGCTCATTGGGGAATTCGCCTGATAAAAGAATTAAAAATTGATTCTATGCGGTCTGAAATTACATTATTTGAAGCCGCACGAGCCTATGCTGCTGCAGATGGCCGTACCGAGGTCGCAACCTCAGATTTGCAGGAATTAGCCCCCATGGCTTTGCGCTTGCGGCGGTCGGAATTCATGCCAAAGTTTATCGATTCCCACGTGGTTGAGGACGATAATATTCGCAGCCATTTTAACCAGCCCTAATTATTCTCCGTACAGGAAGGTCTCGTAATGTCGAATGAGGATACCCCGAGAGATCGGCTTCAGAAATGCCTTTCTGGAATAAAACCTGACCGTCCCCCGGTTGCGCTCTGGCGTCATTTTCCTGTGGACGACCAGACTCCTGATGGTCTCGCAGCGGCTGTCGCCACCTTCCAAAAGGTGTTTGATTTCGACTTTATAAAAGTCACTCCTGCCTCATCTTTCGCAGTAACCGATTGGGGCAGCCGTGATATCTGGAAAGGCAATCCTGAGGGAACGCGGGATTTTGTCCGTTATGCAGTGAACCAACCTGATGACTGGTTGAAGTTGAAACCGCTAAACCCGCTGGCAGGTCACCTTGGCGTCCAAATTCAGTGCCTAAATCTAGTGATTAGGGAATTTTCATCACAGGTTCCCACCATTCAAACGATTTTCTCGCCATTGTCCCAGGCGAAGAATCTCGTCGGTAAAGAAAACCTGATGTTTCATTTGCGCGCGCATCCGGAAGCGGTCCATAAAGGCCTTCAGACCATCACACAGACTACCATCGATTTCATCCGGGAGTCAACAAAAACCGGTATCGATGGCATATTCTTTGCAGTGCAGCATGCCCAATATGGTTTGATGCCGGTATCAGAATTCCAGGAATTTGGCAGGCTATACGACCTTCAGGTCTTGGAAGCTGCAAAAGAGTTGTGGCTGAATGTCGGGCACATCCATGGCGAGCGAATTATGTTCGATCAGGTCAGCGATTATCCGGTCCAAATCCTCAATTGGCATGATCGCCACACCCCGCCTTCCCTTGCTGATGCCCATAATCGATTTATTGGCACTGTTTGTGGTGGGCTCCGCCAGTGGGAGACCATGGTGCTGGGTGAACCAGCGGATGTCAGGCGTGAAGCCCTGGACGCAATCGAACAGACCCAGGGGACACGCTTCATCCTGGGCACGGGCTGCGTCGTTCCCATCACTGCGCCGGGCGGAAATATCAGCGCTGCCCGCCAGGCTGTGAATCGGGTCTAAATCTCAGGAGGAAAATTGGCGAATCCGCGCATCATTGCAGGCACCGCCCGGGGAACCCGTTTGACTGCTGTACCGGGTGATATCACCCGTCCCATCACAGACCGGGTCAAGGAAGCGCTTTTCAACATCGTTGGTGCAGACATCATAGGCGCGTCCTGGCTGGATTTATTCGCCGGCACCGGCTCGGTTGGCCTGGAAGCCCTCAGTCGTGGCGCTAATTACGTCCGGTTGAATGATTTGCATCGCCAGGCAATTACCACCATCAAGACCAATCTCACGCTTACCAGGCTTGAGAAGGGATCGGACATATCGCAAAGGGATGCATTCGAAATCTTGCGCAACAAACCGGATTATCGATTCGATTACATATTTATTGCCCCACCGCAATATAAAGGCATGTGGAAGACAGCCCTGCAAGCATTGGACGCGAATACCGGCTGGCTCTCAGCAGAATCCTGGGCTATCGTCCAGATCGATCCCGTCGAATATGAAACACTCCCCCTAATTAATTTGATCGAATTCGATAAACGCCGCTACGGCAGCACACTGCTCGTGTTTTATGAGGTCGGTTCATCCGCCCCGGATTAGTCGGTAAAATCAATATGCAGGTGGTCTTGTTTATCATAATAATAACGGGCTGAAAATGGCACATCCCCCGGCTTAATTATTGTTATTCTGGGTAGCAAAAATGGCAAATCCTCAACCAGCAGAAAATTACCAATATTGCTGATCGGAATCCACTCCAAGGTTCCTTCATGCGAAGGTATGACCTGCCTCGAGGAGACCTCCCCGCGGAATATATACAGCCCGATCCCGGAATCGGGTTCTGCATCGATTATCACTGTGCCGCACAACCATAAATTTACCGATTTCAGCCCGGTTTCTTCAGCCAGTTCCCGCCGGGCAGCGCTCAGTGCATCTTCTCCGCGTTCGATGTGCCCGCCAATTCCGTTGTACTGATTTGCCCACAATCGCTTGGAGGGAGCTCCCTTGATCAGCAAGACTTCTTCCCGATTAAAAACAAATATTAACACCCGGGGAATGATCCGATATCTGTTTAATCCTGCACCCTGGTCCTTCACTGGCATTAAGACTCCTCAAGGCAATCACAACATCGTCAAACTAACCGGACAGGCGGGATCACACAACCCGCCTGTTAAGTATTTTATACCTTTCGGTACTGACCTTTGCCATTTCGCGCTAAGAACGATCGGTTTCAACTTAGGAACATCGGCACGCCCATAAAATCGCGAATTTTTGGACGGTAGAATTCGATGTCGTAAAAGGCTGGCACATCCACCCGTTTACGTCCTGCCAGCACCATATCGACTGGAACGGTCGTATACTTCCCGCCGTGAAGGGCTACCATTTTTCCGGTTTCTTTTCTGCGAAGCAGCTGGACCGCCAGGGTGCCGAATGACATGGCAACCATCCGGTCGAGTGAATCAGGCGCTCCGGACCGCATCAGGTATCCCAATTGCTGATACATGGTGTTCGCTGTGGTTCGCCGCTTGATTTCTTCAGCAACCTGGTCCCCAATACCGCCCAGTTTACGATGCCCATAAGCGTCCGCCTCGCCCGTTTCGAGTACATCTCCCCCGATCATTGTGGCGCCTTCGGAAATGGTCATAATGGCATAATTGGATGGATTACGCCTGCGGTCGGAGATCAACATGTCCGTTAACTTTCCGATGTCAAACGGGACCTCGGAAATAATTGCCCGGTCAACATAAGCCAGGTGGGCTGTGATCAAACTCGTTTCACCGGAATTCCGGCCAAATAATTCAACAACACCAATACGTTCATGGGATCCTACAGAAGTACGCATATTGGTTATAAATTCCACGCTGCGGGTCACAGCAGTCGAAAATCCGATGCAATAATCGGTGCCGAATACGTCATTATCCATGGTTTTGGGGATTGCAACCACCGGAAAACCTTCTTTATGCAGCCGCACTGCAAAACTTAGGGTGTCGTCACCACCGATCGGAACCAGTACATCGATTCCGAGGTGCGAAAGCACATGCAGGATGTAATCGGTGTAATCGATTTTTCCCTCTTCCTTTAGGGGTTTTCCCCATTTCGAGTTGACCAGGAAATCAGGAGCATCTGCCACAGATACTTTTTGCGGATTGGTTCGCGAAGTATGGAGAAAGGTGCCTCCGGTCCGGTCAATCGTTCGAACTTGCTCTTCATGCAGCTCATTTACATAATATTCATGCGTTGATGGCTCATCCATGTTGTAATTCAGCAATCCGCCCCAACCTCGCCGAATACCAATAACCCGGTAACCATTTTCAAGCGCGTTCATCACAACCGCCTTTATGCATGGATTTAATCCGGGCACATCTCCACCGCCCGTCAAAATTCCAATTGTAGTCATTCAACCTCCAAAAATTTTCAGAATTAAACCCCGCTTCCGGGCTCAACAGGAATATGTAAAAAGATGCGCGCTCCCTGCCCGATCGACGAATCGATTTGCATCGTTCCCCCGAGCATTTCCACACGATCTTTGATCTGTTTTAACCCCATGCCGGGTCTTTTTTCTAATTCAGCCGGATCAAAACCCTTACCATTATCCGAAACAGTAAGCCGCACGAAGGTATCTTCGATCGCCATTTGCACGATGATATTCGGCTTGACTGCCAAACCGGCGTTATTCCGCACGACATTGCCCATTAATTCCTGCACTGCTCTAAAAATGAAAACCTCGATGTAAGATGCCAGTTTTCGATCCGTACCTTTCAGGTCAATGCTGGCTTCCAGCCCTGTCTCGTCCTTAAAGGTTTCTGTATATCTTTTCAAAGTCGCGACCAAACCAAGGTCATCCAGCATCATTGGACGTAATTCATAAATAAACAATCGGACGCGTTGAAAAGTACTCAACGCGACGTCTTTTAGGTTTGTAATTTCCTGTTTGGCGCGAACCGGATCGATTTCCAACAGCCGAGCCGCAATTTCCGCCTGAACAATAAAATTGGATAACGCCTGCGCGGGTCCGTCATGCATCTGGCGCGATAAACGCTGACGTTCTTCTTCCTGCGCACCAATCATTTGTTCCAAATAAGCCGAGCGTTCAACGACCACCCCGGGTTTCTCGTCAGGCTGGTATCCCTCCTCCATAAGGAGTTGAGTTTTTTCCAGTAATTTCAGATAGCGGGTGTGGGATGCCTGATCGTTTTGTAGTTTTTCTATCTGGTTGCGCATCACCAGCAGCCGCTGTTGGGCGTCGAGAGCATTGTCATATGCATCGCGCAGATCTTCACGTGGAATTGTGTCGAGGTGTCCCTGAATTTGTTGAATTTGGGTATTGGCGTCTGAACTGCGCTGGGTTAATTTCGCATACTCGGATTTGCTCTGCTCTAACATCATCGCGATCTCGTGAATCGACTGACGCGTATGCTCATATTCACTTTGGGCAAGCAGTTTAAAATCGTTCCATGATTCTATAAATGGCTCTTTGGCGTCCACGTTTTTTCTCCAAATTAGATGTTAAGAGCAAGAACCGAAAATCGCAAAACACCCTGTAAAAATCCGGTTAAGTATAGCACAACCTTTATTCCTGATCCCACCGGTAAACCGCCATATTTTCCCCACCCGACCGAGGTGAAAATGATGCCGCGGACTGATAAATGATCGGTTTCCCGTCGGCTAAAGACGAATACCATCCTGGGAATGTCATCAAGTATGCAACACCCTCCGTATCCAATAACTGCGTGAGCAAATCCTCATCCCGGATGATCGGGATGACTTCTGGTGTCACCAAACCGGCCAGATCGATGATATTCCTCTGGCTAAAATATCCCACCGCACCTATATCGTGAACAGCGATTAGATCGTCCTCTGACGTATTTGCCTTCAACCATTTTGCGGTTTCCACCATTTCAGTGTTGATAATAGCCACATCCCGGGCATAGCTGCTGGCTCCCAGCCCCAAAAAGGCAACTGAAACCACCACCAGCGACACCATCCAGCCTTTTTTAAAAACCCAAATAAGTCTGCCCTGGCTTTTTTTAGGGGTCATCCATTCTGCAGCGCCGATCAATCCCATGAGGAAAAATACTGGCATTGCAGGAATCAAATAGCGTCCATGCTGATAAGTGACCGGCAATTTCACAGCATAAATCATGTTATAGCCTAGCCACCACAGGGTCGCAGAAATCCAAAACCAATCCCTATTGCGAATGGATTTAGCCAATTTATAGATAAAACCAGGCAGCACCAGGCTGCCCACCCCAACCAGCGGCAATACAATAAGGTTGGCATACCGCAGAAAAACGGAAGTCTCCTGCATGGCAGCATATTCAGCTTGCTTGGCATAAAAGGTGTTCGGCCAAATCTGACCAGACAAAAAGAAGTTGAATAGCAGGTAGGCGCCAAAAGGAATCAATCCGGCAAACAAACTCCAACTTCCAATTTTCACCCGTTCTTTCCATTCGGAATTACTGACATAAATGCAGAAAAGCAGCGGACCAACCAGCGTCAGGGCATCGGGGCGTATCCAAACGCCAATGCCGGTCAACAACCCGGCAAGAATATATCCTTTGCTTGTGCCAGGCAGTATAAAGTAAAAAACTGCCAGAATAATTACAGCCATCAGCGCCGTTTCC